>CAYLKS010000022.1:0-45240 GCA_964384205.1 uncultured bacterium
CCCTTGCGTAAAAAACATTGTATTTTATAATTTGGAAAAAAAATTAAACAAAAAAACTTGACTTTTTTTTCATTTATTTTATATATTATTTTAGGATTAAATTATGAAAGAAAATTTATCATTAATTGTAATTACAGATGAAAATAAATCTCCTATAGAATTTCATTTAAATAAGAAAAAATTAAAAATATACAGTATTACATTTATTATCATTTTTATAAGTTTGTTCATATTTAGCATATATCAATTATTTTTATACAATGATTATCAAACATTAAAAAAACAGAATTTATTATTACAAAATCAAATTTTAACTTTAAATGACAAATTAAATGTAGTTGAACAAAATTATAATCATATCATAGAAACAGAAAAAAAATTAAGACTTATGGCTGGATTATATGATATTCCCCAGGAAGTTAGAGAATTGGGACACGGAGGAACTTCAATAAAAGAATATAATTATTTGAGTATTTTTAATAATAACATTAAAGATGAAATAATTAATGCATCAGAAAAAGTAAATCTATTATTAAGGGTAAGCAAATTAGAAAAAATTAGCTATGAAGAAATAACAAATAAATTAGATGATATAAAAGATAAAATTAATTATACTCCTTCAATTAAACCAACAAAAGGATGGTACTCGTCATTATTTGGTAAAAGAATACATCCATTTACAGGAAAAATAGAATTCCATAAAGGATTAGATATTGCGGCTCCTGAGGGTACACCTATAATTGCACCTGCTGATGGTAGAGTTATTTTTGTAGGTAAAAATGGTTCTTATGGCAATGAAATTGTAATTATGCATAAAAATTTTTATAAAACTATATACGGTCATTTAAGTAGATTTAACGTAAAAAAAGGACAAAAAGTTAAACGTTATGATATAATAGGATTTGTTGGCAATACTGGTAGATCTACAGCACCTCATCTTCACTATGAAATTAGAATAAAAAAGAATAATAAATATATTCCAATCAATCCTCTTAAATTTATTTTTGATTAACATTATATAACCTCAAGGAGCTAAAATGGAGCTTAGGGCAACTCACAAAAAACAACTAAAAAAATTAGGACATAATTTAAAACCATATATAACTATTGGAAAATTTGATTTATCACATAATGTTATAAATTCAATAGAAAGAGAGCTCAAAAATCATGAGCTAATAAAAATAAGAATATTAAATAATTCATCTGAAAATCCTAAAAATATAGCAAATATAATTGCTGATAAAATTGGAGCAAATATAATAAGAGTTATAGGAAATACCATATTAATTTATAAACAAAATCCCGATGAAAATGAACGTAAAATTCATTTTAGTTAATATACTTTTTCTAATGTCAACTACTTTTCCCCAAGAAACCTATAGAGATTTAATAAATAATTTATATTTAAAAAATTTTGATAAAAAAATTTTTCTTAATATTACTTATTCCTATTTAGATTCCAATAATGTTTTTCTCAATAAAAAACTATTTATAAATAAAAATGATAGTAAAATAGATATCTATTTTAACTATAAAGATGATTTTTCTATTAACTTTTCTGAAAATAATGAACTTATTGCAATCTCATCTACTAAAAATTTAAGTTTATATAACCAATTACTGTTCCTTAATATCTTCAAAAGAATTTCTACCTTTTTTTTTTCACAAAACATTGAAACAATATTAAACTCAAATTTTTTTAGCTATGAAGTTGAAGATGATAGCACTGTAAATTTCTATTTAATAAACAATATAGATTCTACCAATAAAATCTTATTGCAATTTAAAGAATCTGAAAGAATTATTAAAAATATAAGTTTTATAAAAAATAATAAAACAATTGAATTATATCATATACAGAAATTAGACACAGCCTACATAATAAACAACAATTTTAAATACACAACTTATTATTACAAGTTGACAAAAAACTTTTTTAAAGATTTTAGATTAAATTTTTCTCCTCTTCTTATGCTAAAAGGGGGCTTTATATTAGAAAAAAATTATTTACATAATGATAAAGATAAGGGGTTGCTTTTTGTAAGCGAATATTTTTCAGGAACGGATTATATAATAAGTATGGTATCTACTCCACTAAATGAAGAGATGACAGAAATAAAAAATTTAAAGGTTTACAACCTTTCTCCAATTCTTAAATTAATTAACCTAAAAATAAACGGTTTCGGAATATATTTATCTGGATATTTATCAAAAGAACAAATCAATCGAATAAAAGAACAATATAAATTTAAATTAAAAACGTTTAGATCTAATCAATGGAATTTTTCCTTATTTAGAATTTTTCTTTTTATATTATTAAGCGGGCTAATAATATTCGTTTTTTTAAGGAATAGTAGAAAATACAGAAGGTAAAAAAAGGAAGTAATATGAAAAAAGTATTAGGTATTGGCAATGCTTTAGTTGATATAATAGCTGATGTAAATGAAAATTTCTGGGATTATAAAAAGTATCCCAAAGGAAGCATGAATCTTGTGGATCAAAAATTTAGTGAAGAATTAAGAAATAAATTACAAAATAAAAAAATGGTATCCGGAGGAAGTGCTGGAAATACTATTTGCGCCTTAAGTGAACTATCAATACCTACATCTTTTATAGGAAAAATTGGAAATGATGAAATGGGTAAATTTTTTCAAAAAGATATGAAAAAACGAAATATAGATATAAAATTAATTACAGATATAGAATTGGGAACTGGTATATGCTGTTCACTTATTACTCCTGACAAAGAAAGAACAATGTTTACCTATTTAGGTGCTGCTTCAAATCTTAAAAGTCATGAATTAAAAAAAGAATTTTTTAAAAATAATGATTATTTTTACATCGAGGGATACCTATTGCAAGACTGGGAATTAATAAAAACTGCTGTTTCTATTGCCAAAAATAATAATTTAACAGTATGCCTTGATTTTGCAAGCTATAATATAGTAGAAGAAAATATTAATTTTCTTGAAGAATTAATAGATAGTTATATTGATATTTTATTTGCAAATGAAGATGAAATGAAAATGTTCTTATCTAAAAGCAAATATAATATTGAATACCTAAAAAATAAATTAAACATTATTATCGAAAAAAAAGGCAAAAATGGGGTTAAGGTTATCTCAACTAATTTCGATGAAACAGTTGAAACATATCCTGCAAATGTCATAGATACAACGGGTGCAGGTGATGCCTTTGCCGCCGGTTTTTTATATGGATTGATCAAAGATCAAAATCTTACCAATTGTGCAAAATTAGGAAATCTATTAGGTTCTACTGCTGTAGAATATTATGGTGCTAAAATTCCAGAAGAGAAGTGGGAAAAAGTAAAAGAAAAAATTGACAAAATTTTAGAATAATGGAGGGATAAAAATGATTACAAGAGATGATATAAACAATTTCTTAACACAAATAAAAGGTTATATTGATTCAAGTAATGCTAACCTAAAAAAAGAAATAATTGATTATATAAATCAAAGAAATCAAGATATGAAAAATTTTACAGAAGATAGAATAAAAATAAATGAAAACAATTTTAGAGATATTTTAGAAAATAAACTTGATACATATAAAGCAGACATACTAAAACAAATAAACAACCAATTAAACAAAATAGCCAATGAAATATCCAATAATAGAATTACTCTATCAACATTACAGACAGAATTTGCTCAATTAAAAAAAGAGCTTATAGAGATTAAAAAAAATAATTCTGATTTAACTATAAAATTAAAAAATATCAAAAATATTTTATAGTTCAGGCATAACAATTAATATTATAGCTATTTAAAACTTGTCGTGAATAATCTTTTGCACGACTATAAAATACTGAAGGATTAATATTAAAAGTCTTTTTAATCCCCATAGTAACACTTTCATATTTCAATGTATTTTTAACAAATGCTTTTACTGCATCTTTACCATAAAATTTCTCTATATAATCAAAAGCAAGATAAGCTTCTGCATATCCTTTAATATCTTTTATGTCACCTTCTAAATTTTGCAAACCTCTTAATACAGGACCGCCAGATTTAAGAGCATAATATATTTTTTCATTGCCTTGTCCAGCAGCATATACAGCAGCTCCTTCCATAAACCATGCAGCCTGATTATCATTTTTAAGCTTACTATACATTATAGCATGTGTAAGCTCATGGGTAATGACCTGTGGATTTACTCCATTACCTTTAGTAACTATTTCATCTAAATCCAATAAAATTTTAGGATCATCTGAAGAAACTGTTAATGCTCTTACACCATCTAAATACTTCTCATTACTAAATAATTTATCTGAAAAATATACATTTACCTTAAAATTTCTATCCGGTATAATCCCTAATTTACCATAAATGTTATTTTCTCCCTTTTCAAAATAATGATTATTAATAATCTCATCTTTAATCTTCTTTATAGTTGTTGAATTCCCATCCACAACCCCATCATTATTAAAATCATAATCATGCTGAGTTCTGCTTATATCAATATCGTCTCCAAAATTATCTTTATTACCAATCTCACCTGATTCATTAATATCATAATCCCTATCATAATCTTTAAAAACTACCTTGCCATACTGAAGCTCAAGAACTGTGTCATGTGATGGATAACTATTGCTTTTTATAGGTTGAGAAACTTTATTTTGAAAATTTAAAGTACTTTTTTCAGTATTTATATTCAGCAAATTTGATAACAACTCATTAAAAGAATTCAATAAATTATCAAACATCCCTGAAAAAATATCATTATTTGTTGTAAAAGCAGAAGAAATTGGATTTTGACTATTAAAATTCTCTATCTTTTTATTAATATTTTGCACACTAAATCTATCTTTACTATTTAATCTCTTAAAATAATTAGAATAAAAATTCATATAACTTTTTTCATTAACACGCATAATCTTCCCTTGTTTTTTTTAATATCGGTATAAATAAAAAAAACTTAATACTTTTTACCGATTTTTTTTATTGATTTTTTAAGTATTTATATTAAATTTAAATATAAATTGGAGAAAATATATGAAATCAAACCAAAAATATTATTCACCTCAATTTTATTCATTAAATGATATAACAGGAGAGATAGAAATGAAATCAAAAGTTTATTTAATAAAAAAAAAAGAAAATGAAACTGACGAAAGTCTGGCAAAAAGATTACATTACCATTTGAAAATTAATGATTTTTTTAAATTCATTAAACCAAAAGATTTTGTAGCAGTTAAAACTCATTTCGGAGAAAAAGGTTCAAATGGATATGTAAGGCCGCTATATTTTAAAAAAATTTCTAAATTAATAAAAGAAAAAAAGGCTAAACCATTTTTAACAGAAACTCAAACATTATATACTGGTTTAAGAAATAATGCTGTCACGCATATAGAACTTGCTATATCGCACGGATTTACATATGAACAAACTGGAATGCCAATAATAATGGCTGATGGATTATTAGGAGATGAAGAAATAAGTGTCGAAATTCCCGGTAAAATATATAAACAGGTAAATATTGCTGGACTTCTTGAAAAAATCCAATCGTTAGTAGTTATAAGCCATTTCACTGGTCATATTGCTGCAGGTTTTGGAGCTACTTTAAAAAATTTAGGAATGGGGCTTTCCAGTAGAAAAGGAAAATTAACTCAGCATTCTACAGCAAAACCAAATGTAAAAGAAAAAAAATGTGTAGGCTGTGGTCTCTGTATTAAATTCTGCCCTTCATCTGCTATAACAATGAAAGAAAACCAAAAAGCTTCTATCAATAGTGAAAAATGTATCGGCTGTGGTGAATGCCTTGCTATATGTAGATTCGATGCAATTGGATATAACTGGGCAGAAACATATGAAAATCTTCAAAGAAAAATTGTTGAGCATGCTATGGGAGTTCATTTACTATTTAAATCAAAAGTATTTTATATAACTTTTCTCACAAGAATAACTAAAGATTGTGATTGTATGAGCAGATTTCAACCTATTGTTCCTGATATTGGAATACTCCTCTCTGAAGATCCGGTTGCCTTAGACTCTGCAAGTTTATATCTTATTGAAACAATCAATGGGAAAAAATTAAACGAATTATCGTATAACATTCCATATACTGTACAGCTTGAACATGCCAAAGAACTAAAATTTGGTTCTACAGATTATGATTTAATAGAGTTAACATAATGGAACAATACCAAGATATTTACATTTTCTCACATGGATATATATATGTTTATGCTTCACAAAATTATATAAAAAAAATAGATATTAAGCTATCACCTATTGATTCTTTTAGCCCAAATAAAAATGTATTAATATCAAAATTATTCTTCTTATTTGATAACTATTTCAAAGGTAAGCCAATTAATTTCAATATACCATTTTCTTTAGAAGGATTGCCCAAATTTACAAAAAATATATTATTAACCTTATATAAAAATGTTCCTTATGGACAAACAATAACATATAAAGAATTAGCAAAATTATCAGGTAATGAAAAAGCTGCCAGAGCCATTGGCAATGCTATGGCAAAGAATCCAATTCCAATAATTATTCCATGCCATAGAGTAATAAAATCTGACAGAACATTAGGCGGATATTCCGGAGGCGGACTTATAGTCAAGGAATTTTTACTAAAAATTGAAAAAGCTATAACATAGATATCGGATCTACAACATAATGTATTCTAACTTTATCCAAATTCAAATTTTTGACTCTCTTCAAAGAATTATTAAAAATATTATTCGTTTTAAAAACATCATGTGTTTTTAATATTATATGAAAATAATAATTTTTATTTATTTTTGCAAGAGGAGCTTCTACCGGCCCTAAAATTTTATATAATCCATTAGATTCTTTTTTTAATATATCAGCAATCATATTTGATATATCTGTAACATATTTTAAATCTTCACCAAAAATTTTTATAAGTATCAATCTTATAAACGGAGGATATTCAAACTCTTTTCTAATTTTAAGTTCAAATTTTGCAAATTCTTCAAAAAATTGAGATTTCGCAAATCTTAAACCATAATTTTCTGGTTGATATGTTTGAATTAAGGCAATTCCCTTTTTATTACTTCTACCTGCCCTACCAATAACCTGTGTCAATTGAGAAAATGTTTTCTCAATTGCACGAAAATCTGGCATATTTAATCCAATATCAGCAAATAATATCCCCACTAATGTAACATCTGGAAAATCCAATCCTTTAGTAATCATCTGAGTGCCTATTAAAATATCGTATTTCTTTTCCTCGAAATCTTTTAAAATCTTATAGTGAGAATTTTTATTTTGAGTGGTATCGGAATCCATTCTTTTAATTTTCGCCTGAGGAAATATCTTCTGCAATTTCTCTTCAATCCTCTGTGAACCAAACCCTTTATAACTAATATGTTGACTATTACATGATGGGCATTTATCAGGTATATCAAGTTGATAATCACAATAATGACAAACTAATTTATTAGTGGTTTTATGATAAGTTAAAGAAATATCACAATTTGGACATTTTATAATTTCGCCGCAATCTTTACAAATAAAAAAAGGCGAATATCCTCTCCTATTCAAAAACAAAATAACCTGTTCATTCCTTTCCAGCCTCGCTTTTATCATAAAATATAATTCTGTTGATAAAAAACCACCAATCAAGCTATTATTTTTTTCCTTTAAATCATATAAAATCACCTCTGGCAATTCTTTTTTATTAACTCGCTCAGGTAATTTAAGATAAAAATATTTTTCTCTTATTGCATTATAATATGATTCTAAAGAAGGAGTGGCACTACCTAAAACTATTGGGATATTCTCTATTTTTGCTTTTACAATAGCAATATCACGTGCATTATAAAAAGGTGCCCCAGAACTCTGCTTATATGTTTGTTCGTGCTCCTCATCAATAATAATAAGTCCCGGATTTTTTATAGGCGCAAATATAGCAGAGCGTGCCCCAATAACTACCACTTTATTTTTAGAAAATATCCTATTCCATGTATCATATTTTTCTCCTGATGAAATTTTACTATGCAAAACTTCTATATTCTCTCCTAATCTCTGTTTAAACAAATATGTCAATTTTGGAGTTAACGAAATCTCAGGTACTAAAACTAAAATACTCTTTCCTTTTTCCAATACTTTTTTAGCTAATCTAAGATACACCTCAGTCTTACCACTTCCTGTAACACCATATAATAAAAAAGTAGAAAATTTACTATTTTCTATAAAAGGTTCTATTTGCTCTATAGCTTTTTTTTGATATTCTGTTAATTCCGGCTCTTCTACCTCAAAATCATATTTTATACTATCTGAAAACCTTCTTTCAATTTTCATCTCATCTTTTATAATCAATCCGTTTTCTATTAGCTTTTTAATTGTATGATAAGAAGCATTTAACTCATCAAAAAAAGCATATTCTTTATCTTTCAAATATAATAATACCTTATATTGCCCTGGATACCTTCTTGCAAATTCTTTATCATTAAAAATATCTCTATTCTGTAAATTCAACTTATAAACTGTTTTAGTCTTGAATTTCATTTTATTTTTATTAAAGGGATGTAAATTTATAACCCCTTCCTTTTCCAATTCCTTTAAATAATTAAACGAAATATTAAATTTTTTTTTTATATCAGAAAAAAATAATTCATTATAACTTAATTCATTAATTAATTTTTTTATCTTTTTAGATTTAGTATTAAAAGATTTTCCATTATTTAAAGTTATTTTAAAATCCGTAATAAAAAAAAATTCCGACGGGAATAAGGCTTTTATAGTCGTTCCAACAGAATTATTATAGTATAAAGACATCCACTTTATCATTTTAAGATAGTTTAAATCAAAAATAGGCTCTTTATCAATGATTCCTACAACTTCCCTACATTCAAAATTGGGTTTATTTTCAAGTAATTCAAAAATGATTCCCTGATAAAGCCTATTTCTAACATAAACAGAGACTCTCTGGCCTATTTTTATATCATCAAAATCAGATTTATATGTTAATAAATCTATATTAGAAATTGGTACTCCTACTTTGATATACTTCATTTTTTGTATAAATTCATTCTATCTTTAACTGCCCCGATAATATCTTTATAACTTCCAATCACCTTTAAAATAATCTTTTGATCTGGTGTAATAAGAAATGTTCGTGGAATAGAAGAGACATTATAAAAACGTTGAACAACTTTTCCACTATCCAATAAAATTGGCATTGAAAGATTCAACATTTTTTTTATTTTCAAAGCTTTCTCTTTACTTCCCTCAATATTAATAGCAAAAATTTGCAAATCATCTATTTTTTCTCTATATAATTTTTCAATTAATGGCAACTCGACTCTACAAGGACCGCACCACGACGCCCAAAAAGATAATAAAACAAATTTGCCAGATAATTCCTTAAGATGCCATATATTACCATCCAAATCCACAAGAGAAAAATCAATAGCATCTTCTAAATTCTTCTTAAATACTCTGTTAAATAATTTTTCTTCCTCATTCTTGGTAAGTCCCTTTTTTGATATTGCCATATCTAAGAGTGTTTTTATTCCATAATCATTTTTTATGCTATAGGCTAAACTTAAAAAATCAATAGCATCCTTAAGATAATTTAATTCATAAGCTATCTCCCCTGCATCTTTAAAATAAAAAAAATCTTGATTGGTCTCAAAATACTGCCTTTGCTGCTTTATAATATTATATCCTGCTATCTTCATTTTCTTTTTGTATAGCACCAGCCCTCTAAGAAAACTAATATATTCTTTTAATTCATTATTTTTATTAGCTATTCTCAACAATCTATATATTTGATTTATAAATTTATTCTTTTGAATTAAATAATAACTACCAATAATAAAAGCTTTTGTATTATCAATTTCATTTTTATTTTGCCATAATTTAAATACATTTATAATATTTTTATCATCTTGATTTTGAATAAGCTCATATATAACATAATAATATGCCTCATTATTTGTTGATGTTAAATCTTTGAGTTTTTGAAATCTAATACTATCATCTTTTATATCTAAAATTTTAAATAATGTATCAGATTCTGGCTCTTCTAATGAATTTATATTAAAAGAATAAATTTTCAACATTAATAAAAAAAAGAGAACTATAATTTTTTTCATACCAATAATATTATTAAAATAGATTCTAAAAGTCAATAACTTATAATTCAATGTTAAATAATTTTATAAAAAAATATAAAAACATAAAAATAAATCATTGATTTTTATAAAATATTTATATTAATTATAAACATGGAAAAAAATATTCTAATTTTTGATGATGACATCTTAATTATGGAAACTACCGATCAACTATTAAAAGCTATTGGTTATAGCTCTTATACTGCTAAAAACTCTCCTGAAGTATATTCAATTATAAAAAACAATCGTATAGATATCTTTATAATTGATTTCAACTTAGAAAATGAAAACAGTGGAGATATAATCAAACAGGTAAAAGGACTTTCCCCTGAAACAAAAATAATAGTATCATCCGGATTAATTAATCCTACATTTAGTGATGACAATATTAACAATTTAATAGAGAATTACTTAAATAAGCCATATACTTTAGAAGATCTTAAAACTGTTTTAGAAAATATATGATTGAATATATTTCAGGTAAATTAATTATAAAAAAACCAACAGAAATAGTTATCGAGGTAGGCGGAATTGCTTATAACATAAATATTTCATTAGAAACATTTAAAGCATTACCGTCTATAAATGAAAATGTAAAGATATACACTTTATTAATAGTAAGACCAGAAAAAATATCAATTTTTGGATTTGCAACTCAAGAAGAAAAAGAAATATTTATGAAATTAATCAATATAAGTGGAATAGGTCCTAAACTTGCCCAGACAATTTTATCAGGAATATCAACTAACGAACTTACCGATAGTATTGTGGAAGAAAATGATAAAAGAATTTATCAGATACCAGGAGTAGGCAAAAAAACTGCTGCAAAAATCATTTTTGAATTAAAAGATAAAATATTTCACAAAGAACACAATACTAAAATAGATGGAACTTCCAAAACCACAGAAGCATCAAATATTATTAATGAAGCTATCCTTGCATTGGAAAGTCTCGGAATCGAAAAGAAAAAAGCTCAAAAAAAGATAGAACAAGTTCTAAAAACTCAAAATCAAGTTAAAAATGTAGAAGAATTAATTAAATTAGCTTTAGCAAGGTGATAAAAAGTGGAACAAATTTTTGAAATTTTAAATTTAGATCTAAAAGAAAAAAGCTATAATATCTATATTGGTAAAAACCTCAATGAGTCTATATTGAAATATACCAAATTTTATCCCAAATTTTGTATAATTACTAATACAACAATTTACAATATATATAAAGAGCATTTGAAAAATTTTAATACAGAATATATTATTCAATTACCCGATGGGGAAAAATATAAAGATATCACCTCTGTAAATGAAATATTTAACCATCTTATAAACTATAATTTTGGAAGAGATAGTTTACTTATTGCATTTGGAGGCGGTGTAATTGGTGATATAACCGGTTTTGCAGCATCAACTTTTATGCGGGGAATTGATTATATTCAAATGCCAACAACTCTTCTTGCAATGGTTGATAGTAGTGTGGGCGGAAAAACTGCTGTAAATTTTAATGAAGGTAAAAATTTAGTAGGTTCATTTTATCAACCAAAAGCAGTATTTATTGATATAAATTTTCTTAACACATTACCATCAAGGGAATTTAATGCAGGGCTTGCTGAAATAATCAAATACGGTTTTATAGCAGATAAAAATTTTTTCTATTATTTAATTGATAATAAAGAAAAAATAAAAAAATTAGATGAAGAAGTCATAACCAATATTATAGCAAAAAGCTGTTTAATTAAATCACATATAGTATCAATAGATGAAAAAGAACAAGGCTTAAGAAGTATTTTAAATTTTGGCCATACTTTAGGACATGCTATCGAAAGTTATACAAATTATAATTATTATTTACATGGAGAGGCGGTAGCAATTGGTATACTTGGTATTACAAAGTATCTGGTAAACAACGGAATTCTATCTAATGAAATTTATAACTTAACAAAAGATTTTTTTAAATATTTCAATATTCCTTTTAATATACCTAAAGAATTTGAAACTAAAAAAATCATTGAAAAGCTTGTATTCGATAAAAAAAACAAAAATGGAAAAAATAAATGGGTATTATTAAAGCAGCTTGGTGTTCCTGTCTGGGAACAACACCTCACAACAAAAGAAGTAGAAAAAATTATAATGGATTTAAAAAATGAAGAATAAAATTTTAGTAATTAACGGGCCAAATCTAAATTTATTAGGAAAAAGAGAACCTGATATTTATGGGAATTTAACTCTTGATGAACTTGAGAAACAACTAAAAGAATATGGACAAATAAAGAATATCAATATAGAATTTTTTCAAAGCAATTCCGAAGGCGCTATTATAGATAAAATACAACAGGCTAATGAAAAATTTGATGGCATTATTATAAATGCTGGAGCATATACTCATACAAGTATTGCTATAAGAGATGCTATATCATCAATATCAATACCTGCTATAGAAGTGCATATTTCAAATATATTCAGGCGAGAAAAATTTAGACATACCTCATATTTGAGTGATGTGTGTATTGGTTCGATAGTTGGATTTGGAAAATACAGTTATTTTCTTGCAGTGGATTATTTTGAAAAAACTTTACAAAAGTAAAAAAAAATCTTGCTTTGTCAAAAAATATTTATTATCTAATTATGATAATGTTATGCGTGTATTAATTAGACTTCTATACAAGGAGGAAAAATGACTTTAGTAAAATGGATCGGCTATTTAATAATTGCGTTCGGTTCTGCACCTTTTTGGGAAAAACTTGTAAAATTTTCATTTGATGTAGAATATAATTTTTTAACAGAATGGACCGGTATTTCTCCCAATAGTTTAATGGTAATTGGATTGTTATTATTAGTAGTAGGAATTATAATCGTATTTTTTAGTGAAAAAAAATTAGCAGAAAAAACAGCATAATAAAAAGGAGTTGTTTAAATGCCAGCAATTTTAGATATCTGGGCAAGAGAAATTTTAGATTCAAGAGGGAATCCTACAATTGAAGTAGAAGTTTATACTGAAAGTGGTTCTATAGGCAGAGCAGCTGTACCATCAGGTGCATCTACTGGAGAACATGAAGCTGTTGAATTACGTGATGGTGATAAATCAAGATTCGGTGGTAAAGGTGTTCAAAAAGCTGTTACCAATGTAAATGAAATTATTGCTCCTGAATTAATTGGTTATGATGTTAGAGATCAAATTGAAATTGACAACAAATTAATTGAATTAGACGGTACAGAAAACAAAAGCAAATTAGGAGCAAATGCTATTTTAGGTGTGTCATTGGCATGTGCAAAAGCCGCTGCAGATTACAGTGGTTTACCATTATATCAATATATCGGCGGGGTTTTCGGTCATACATTGCCAGTACCTTTAATGAATATTTTAAATGGTGGAAAACATGCAGATAATAATGTTGATATTCAAGAATTTATGATTGCGCCTGTTAATGCTCCTTCTTTTAAAGAAGCCATCAGAATGGGTGCAGAAGTATTCCATAGCTTAAAAGCTGTTTTAAAATCAAAAGGTTTAAATACTGCTGTTGGCGATGAAGGTGGTTTTGCTCCGGATTTACAATCAAATGAAGAAGCTTTAAAAGTTATTATGGAAGCTATTGAAAAAGCAGGATACAAACCAGGCGAAGATATTTTCATAGCATTAGATCCTGCTGCTTCTGAATTCTATCAAGATGGTAAATATGTATTAAAAGCTGAAAATAAAGAATTAACATCTTCTGAAATGGTTGATTTCTGGGAAAATTTAGTGGATAATTATCCAATTATTAGTATTGAAGATGGATTAGCAGAAGACGATTGGGACGGATTTAAAGAAATGACAGATAGATTAGGCAAAAAAATCCAAATAGTTGGCGATGACCTTTTTGTAACCAATGTAAAAAGATTGCAAAAAGGTATCAGTATGGGCGTTTGTAACTCTATTTTAATCAAAGTTAACCAGATCGGAACATTAACAGAAACATTAGCCGCTATAGAATTAGCTAAGAAAAATGGATATACTGCTGTAGTTTCTCATAGATCAGGTGAAACTGAAGATACTACAATAGCAGATATAGTTGTAGCTGTTAATGCTGGGCAGATTAAAACTGGTTCTGCTTCCCGTACAGATAGAATAGCTAAATATAACCAATTAATCAGAATTGAAGAATTATTAGGCGATGCAGCAAAATTTGCTGGTTTAGATGCTTTTCATCAAATAAAAAAATAAATTAACAAAATATCTTAAAAATTAAATTCAAAGGTAGAGAGTAAATTGCTCTCTACCTTTTTTATTTTATATAAAATATTTTTGTAAAAGCTCAAAAATATGACTTTTGAAAACAAACTCAACCTCCTATATCCAACTATATAATAAAAAATTTAACTTGATTTTTTTTCAAAAATTAATAAAATAAATAAATGAGCTTTTCCGTAAATCTCTATTGATTTATAAAATTGTAAATTTTTACTTATAACAAATGTTATTTATTATTATTTAAAGCAAGGAGTGGGGTCAATGAAATTATTTATGGCATTATCAATTATTACAATACTATGTTTTTACTCTTTTGCTAATGGAGAACTTAATATGGAAAAAATAAAAAATATGATAAAGCAAGGTAAATTCACAGAAGCTCAAAAAATAATAAAATCAAGTTTAGTTAATTGTCAAAAAGCTAAAATAAAAAAATCTCTTATATATGAATTAAAAAGGATGGAAAGGATACTTCTTGATTTTACATTAACTAAAGAAGAGGCATTTAACCAGGCTTACAAAATTTATCCAATAACAAAAAAACAATTTAATAAATGGGAAAAAGAAGGCTATGTTGAGTATATGATTATAGATGATAAAAAATTATATTTTAAATGGGCTGGCAATAATCTTTTTAGAGTATGTCCTGAAGCAAAAAAACTAATTAAAAATGATAATTTAACAGATTCAGTTTCAATATTACTTAATCAAAATATTTCAAAGATAAAAAAAGAATTTAAAGAAACAAAAAAAAATCTTCTTCAGCCTAAAAATATCAAAATTACATATCAAATAAAATTAAAACCAAATCAAAATTTACAAGATGAAGTAATAAGGGCATGGTTACCATTTCCTCAGCAACACAAAAGACAACAAAATATTAAATTAATTAATACCTATCCGCAAAACTATATACTATCCCCGGCTAATTTTGATCATAGCAGCATATATTTTGAGCAATTATATCAAGACCAGCCTGTTGAATTTCTGGTGGAATTTACATATACATCCTATGGTTTTTACAATGAATACAATCCAGATATTGCAACAAATACCTATCCTGATAGTCTCAAAAAATATACACAGGAAAAATTCCCCCACATACAATTTACTGACATAATAAAAAATTTATCAGAAGAAATAGTGCAAAATGAAAAAAATCACTTTAAAATAGCTAAAAAAATATATATCTGGATAAGCAAAAATATTGTATGGGCAGCAGCAAGAGAATATAGTACAATAAGAAATATTCCAGAATATGCAATAAAACATAAATGGGGAGATTGTGGTATACAAACATTGCTTCTCATAACATTATGTAGATATAATAATATACCAGCAAGATGGCAAACGGGTTGGGTAGCAATAAGTAATAATTCAGGAATGCACGATTGGGCTGAAATATTTATTGAACCTTATGGGTGGATACCAGTTGATCCTTCTTATAGTGACATAAATCTTGATTTTTATTTTGGAAATATCGATAGCTATAGATTAATTATTAATAAAGATTTTAGCTCTCGTTTATATCCAATGAAAACATATATTCGTTCGGAAACAGTTGATTTTCAAAGAGGGGAAGTTGAATACGCAATAGATAATCTTTATTTTAATTTATGGAACTGGAAATTTAAAGCTGAGATATTGAATGAAAATTAACAAACAAATTTTTAGCTGGACATTATACGACTGGGCTAATTCTGGATATATAACAACTGTTGCAACTGTATTTTTTCCATTATTTTTAAAAAACTACTGGGCAGCAAATATTAGTCCTCAAAAAAGTACCTTTTATTTAGGTTTTACCAATTCTTTAGTAAGCCTATTTGTATTTATTTTTGCTCCATTATTGGGGCATATCTCTGATAAGAAAAAAAATAAAAAACAATTTTTAACTTTTTTCATAATAACAGGTAGTATATCTGCCATCTTATTATCACAAGTAGATAAAGGCCAATATATTCTGGCACTTTTTATATTTTTTATAAGTATTCTCTCATTTGCAGCCTCATTAGTATTTTATGACGCCCTATTACTTCACATAACAGATAAAAAAAACTTTGATTTTGTTTCGTCACTTGGATATGCAATAGGATATTTAGGAGGAGGATTACTATTTATTATAAATATTACTATGGTAATTTTCTACAATAAATGGGGGTTTAAAAACTCAGTTGAAGGAGTTAAAGCATCTTTTATATCAGTTGGCATCTGGTGGCTTATTTTTAGTATTCCTATGTTGTTATTTGTAAAAGAAAAAACAACCAAAAATAGTTCTACAGGCATTATTAATTTTAAAAAAATATTCCAAACTATAAAAAATATACGTAAAAATAGAAATTTATTCTTTTTTATAATTGGCTATTTATTCTACATTGATGCAGTAGACACAACAATCAAAATGTCAATGGATTATGGAAAGGCCTTGGGCATGGAGGATAATGGGCTCATACTGGCATTTTTGATAGTTCAGTTTATAGCAATATTTGGTACAATGCTGATGAACTTTATAAGCAATCATATAGGGCCGAAAAAAACAGTTCAAATTGGTCTCTATGGTTATATTTCTATAATAATAGCAGCCATTTTTATGACTAAAACCATACACTTTTTTCTAATAGCTATAGTTGTGGGGTTATTTCAGGGAGGGGTTCAAAGCCTTTCACGTTCAATATATGCCAGGCTTATACCACAGAATGAAAGTGGCGAATACTTTGGTTTTTTTAATCTTATAGGAAAATTTGCCGCTATAATTGGGCCATTTTTAGTGGGTTTATTCTCTCTCCTAACAAACAATAACAGAATCGGTATATCTATAATTCTTATAATTATTCTAATTGGTGTACACTTCTTAAATAAAGTCAAAATTTAACAATGGAGGATATGTGATACTTTATAAGGAATTTGTTAAAACAGCTAAAAAATATCCAGATAAAATCGCAATAATTGACAAAATGTCAAATAAAGAAATGACATTTGCAAAAACACTTATCGCGTCTTTAATTTTATCATCAAAACTAAAAAATATAAAGGAAGATTTTATAGGAATAATGTTACCCTCTTCTTTAGGAAGTATTTTATCTGTAATAGCCACATCATTTGCTGGAAAAATACCTGTTATGATAAATTTTTCGACAGGAGCAGAAGAAAATATATTATATTCTCAAAAAAAGCTTGGTTTTTCAACAGTATTAACTTCAAAAAAATTACTTGAAAAAATAAACTGCAATGAAATTGAAGGAATGATTTTTATTGAAGATATTTTACTAAAAATCCATTTGAAAGACAAAATAAAAGCAGCAGCAATAGCAAATATGCCAGTATATATTATAAATAAATATTTTATGCCCAAAGCAGATCCTGATGACGTAGCTGTTATGCTATTTACAAGTGGAAGTGAAAAAGACCCAAAAGCAGTAATGCTAACCCACAAAAATATATATACAAATATTAGATTACTTCTTGAAACTTTTAATATTTCAGAAGAAGAAATCATGTTAGCAAATCTTCCCCAATTTCATGTATTTGGCTTCACTGTACAACTATGGCTACCTCTTATTAAAGGCCTTAAAAATATCACATATCCAAATCCGCTGGATTATAAAACTATATGTAAAATTATCAGAGAAGAAAAAATCACAATAATGATAGGAACTCCTGCCTTTTTTTCTGGCTATCTAAGGGCATCCAAAGAAGGAGATTTTAAATCTATAAAATATGCAATAACAGGAGCTGATAAATTACCAGAACAATTAAGAAAAGATTTTCTCATAAAACATAACATAGAAATCTATGAAGGTTATGGAACAACAGAAACGAGCCCTGTAGTATCAGTTAATTTTCCCGGAAATAATAAACCAGGCAGTATTGGACTCCCTCTCAAAGAAGTTCAAATAAAAATAGTTCATCCAGAAACTAATGAAGAACTTCCTATAGGAGAAATAGGAAAAATATTAGTAAAAGGCGATATTGTAATGAAAGGTTATTTTAATGATTTAGAAGAAACTTCACTTAGATTAAAAAATGGTTGGTATGATACAGGAGATATGGGAATGTTAGATGAAGATGGTTATCTATGGCATAAAGGAAGGTTAAAAAGATTTGTAAAAATTGCAGGGGAGATGGTGTCGTTAGTAAAAATAGAAAATGTATTAGAAAAATTTTTGCCTGAAGGATGTGAATGCTGTGTTGTTGAACTACCCGATTACACTAAAGGAGCAAAGATTATTGCAGCTGTTACTCAAGAAGTAAAAGCAAAAAAAATTATAAAGGAAATGAGTAAACAATTACCACCAATATATCTTCCAAAGCAGTTTGTAGTTCTTGAAGAACTCCCTAAAAGAGGCACAGGAAAAATTGATTTTAGAAAAATCACAGAGCTTGTTCAGGAAAAATTGCAAAAAAATAAATGATGTTGTAAAAAAAATATTGACATTTCGGAAAAAAATATGTATACTACAACTCACAATCGGGGCGTAGCGCAGTCCGGTTAGCGCACCTGTCTTGGGAACAGGGGGTCGGTGGTTCGAATCCACTCGCCCCGATTTTTTATACTCTCACTTTCTCTGTTCAAATATAGTTTGTCTGTTGAGGTTCATTAAAAAATTTCTCAAATATTTTAAAAATTTTTTCAATATTATAAATCTCTTATAACAATTTTGATATTTTTGCAAAAAAAATATATATGTCATAAAAACATATATGTCATAAAATATGATATGTCATTTTAACAATAAAATCCCTTAAATACAACGTTTTTATTATATAAAAAACTGGCATATAAATTGCAGATTATATAATTAAAAAAGAAAAAGGAGGATAAGATATGAACTTCGAAAAATATACACAAAAAAGTCAGATGATATTAAACAATGCCCAGCAACTGGCGCTACAAAATAGTAATCCTACTATAGATCCAGAGCACTTACTTTATGCTATGTTAGATGATCCAGAAAGTGTAGCATTAGCTATTCTAAATAAAATAAATGCGCCGGTTAACATTATCAAAGATGAGCTTTTTAATGGCATAAAATCAAAGCCCAAGTTAAGTTATAGTTCAAATATATATCTCAGCAATGAAGCGGCTCAGATATTACAAACCGCAGAATCTCAGGCGAATTTACTTAAAGATGAATATGTTAGCCTTGAACATTTCCTGCTTGCTTTTGCAACAACAAATATTCCTACGATTTCTGAATTATTTAAAAGATACAATATTACTTATGACAATATTCTAAATGTCCTAAAAGAAGTCAGAGGTTCTCAAAGAATAACTGATGACAATCCAGAATCAAAATTTAATGTCATTGAACGCTACAGTAGAAATTTAACCAAACTCGCAGCTGAAGGCAAACTTGATCCTGTAATTGGTAGAGAAGAAGAAGTTAGAAGAGTTGTAAAAATTCTAAGTAGACGTACTAAAAATAATCCTGTTCTAATTGGTGAGCCGGGTGTTGGAAAAACTGCTATAGTTGAAGGATTGGCACAGAAAATTGTTAATAATGAAGTACCTGAAGGATTGAAAAATAAAACAATAGTAGCTCTTGATATGGGTTTATTGCTTGCAGGAGCAAAATATAGAGGAGAATTTGAAGAAAGATTAAAAGCATTTTTGAAAGAAATAGAATCAAAAAATGGTGAGATAATATTATTTATTGATGAATTGCATACAATTGTGGGTGCTGGAAATGTCGGCGGAGCAATGGATGCATCTAATATGTTAAAGCCTGCTCTTGCAAGAGGAGAAATTAGAGTAATCGGAGCTACAACCTTAGATGAATATCACAAATATATTGAAAAAGATAAAGCTTTAGAAAGAAGATTTGCGCCTGTATTTGTTGATCAACCTTCTGTGGAAGATAGTATTGCAATTTTACGTGGAATAAAAGAAAGATATGAAATTCATCATGGTGTTAAAATAAGTGATGCTGCAATTATTGCTGCAGCTAAATTATCAGAACGTTTTATTACTGATCGATTCCTTCCGGATAAAGCAATTGATCTTATCGATGAAGCCGCTGCAAATTTAAGAATTCAAATAGATTCATTACCAAATGAACTGGACGAAGTTGAAAAAGAAATAATAAAATTAGAGATTCAGAAACAAGCACTTAAAAAGGATAAAGACGCAAAGGCTCAATTACAAGAAATAGAGAAGAAATTAGCCGAATTCAATGAAAAACGTAATCAATTACGAGCTCACTGGTTAAAAGAAAAAGAATATGTTACTAAAATCCAACAAATAAAAGAAAAATTAGAAGAATTAAAGACTCAGGCAGAAGCAGCAGAAAGAAATTCCGACTATGATAAAGCCGCACAAATCAGATATGGAGAAATACCAAAATTAGAGCAAGAACTTAAAAAATACAATAATGAATTAAAAGAATTGCAAAAAACGAAAAAAATGCTGAAAGACATTGTTGAAGAAGAAGATATTGCAGAAGTAATATCTAAATGGACAGGTATTCCAATAAGTAAATTATTAGAATCAGAACGTGAAAAATTACTTAAAATAGAAGACAGAATTCATCAGAGGGTTGTCGGACAGGAGCATGCAGTAAAAGCAGTCTCAAATGCTATAAGGCGTTCAAGAGTTGGCCTTTCTCAAAAAAATAGACCAATAGGATCATTTATTTTCTTAGGCCCTACTGGTGTTGGTAAAACAGAATTGGCAAAAGCATTGGCAGAATTTCTCTTTGACACAGAAGATGCAATTTTACGACTTGATATGTCTGAATATATGGAAAAATTTGCAGTAACAAGATTAATTGGAGCTCCTCCAGGATATGTTGGATATGAAGAAGGTGGTCAATTGACAGAAGCAGTTAGAAGAAGACCTTACCAAATAATTCTATTAGATGAAATTGAAAAAGCGCACCCGGATGTATTTAATATTCTATTACAAGTCTTAGAAGATGGTAGATTAACTGATAGTCAGGGAAGAACTGTTAATTTTAAAAATACTGTGATAATCATGACATCCAATATCGGTAGTGAAAAAATATTAAATGCTTCAACCCCTGATGATGAGCAATTACGACAGGAATTATTTGATGATTTAAAACGATACTTCAGGCCAGAATTTTTAAATAGAATTGATGACATTATATTTTTCCATTCATTGAACCAGGAACATATAAAAGAAATTGTAAAAATCCAACTCAAAAATTTCAGAAAGAGATTTAATGAAGCAACAGGCAAAGATATACAGTGGACTGAAAATGTTATTGATTATATTGCAACAGCTGGCTATGATCCTCATTTTGGTGCAAGACCTATTAGAAGACTAATTCAAAAAGAGATTGAAGATAAAATAGCAATTTTTCTCCTGGAAAATATATCAAAAGAATTCAAATTAATAAAATTAGATTATCAAAATGATCAAATCATAATATCCACTTCATAATGCCTGTTTCTAAGCTCTGATAATTTCAGGGAGTGCGAATGCTTAAAATCATTTGCACTCCCCTATTTTTTATAAATTATAAAATACCTACTACTAATTTAAATTTCATATTTTTATAAATGAATACAATTAAAATAAATATACCCCCTTAAAAAAATATTATCAATAAGAAATACACGACTCTACTTTTCCCATACTGTTTATATTAAATAAAAGAATTTTTAATAAGTATCTCCAGCCCCCAAAAATTACTGCAAAAATATATTGACAATGAGATTCTATATATTTATTTTAATACCAAAAAGGAGGTAGTAATGAATTGTGTAAATAAAGAAAAAAATTCACAAAACTGTAATTGTTCTTATCCGGGTTGTCCTAAACACGGTATATGTTGCGAATGTATAGCATATCACAGATCAAGAGGTGAACTGCCTGCATGCTATTTTACAGAAGAACAAGAAAAAACATGGAATAGATCTATCAAATATTTTATAGAATCAAACAGTTAATGAATTATAAAGTAAAACTTATTGAGGCATCAGCAGGTTCGGGTAAAACTTATACATTAACACATCAATATTATAATATAATAACAAATAACTCCTACCATAATAATGATATATCAAATATTCTTGCTATAACATTCACAAATAATGCCGCATATGAAATGAAAGAAAGAATTATCACCAAACTCAAAGAAGAGATACTAAATAATAATAATGCAAAAATAGAATTTATACTAAATGAAATCCTGAATAGATATACAGATTTTAAAATTACTACAATAGATAGTTTCATAAATCTTATTTTTTCTTCTTCTGCTATCTATTTAAATGTGCCTTCTGATTATGTAACAATAACAGAACATTCTCAGATTATAGAAGAAGTGCTTCTTAACATATTAAAAAAATCATATAAAGATAAAAAAATCATAAAATATTTAGAAGATTTTATTAAAAATATAAATCAAACTGAACAGAATTTTACATGGAATCCATTCGCCAAAATTCAACATAAAATATCAAAATTCATAACAATGTCGGAGATTAGTAACAATGAAATACAATTAAACGATTATATGGAACAAATTAATCTATTGTATGAACAAATGCTGGATAAATTAGAAAATTTAATACAAATTGCTCAAAAAAATTCTATACAATTAAAAAAAAACATAGTAAACAATTTTTATACTAATCTCAAAAAAGAAAAGATGAAAAATATTATAGAAAATAAAAATACTGTTTTATTAAATCCCACAACAAAAGGTAAAGAAAATACTGAAATCAAACAAATGGGAAAAGAAATATTTGATTTACACCTTGAATATTTGAGATATTATTTACTAAATTCAGTAACAAAATACAAAGATATATTAAATATTTTCTTCAAAGAATACTATAATTATAGACAAAAAAATTCTATATTCCATCTCAATGATATAAATAATATTTTGAGGGAATATATGAGCCCTGATAAAATTCCAGAAATATATTTTACTTTGAGTGACAAAATATACTATTTTTTTATAGATGAATTTCAGGACACAAATTTGATCCAATGGAATATATTAAAACCTCTTATTGAGGAAGCATTATCAAAAAATGGAGCACTATTTGCAGTAGGAGATATAAAACAGGCAATTTATATGTTCAGAAATGCTGACTACAAAATTATGAAACAAATGAAAGAAGAAATACAAAATAATTATACCAATAAACAAATTTTACCAGAAAGTGCCAATGAAAAATTAATATTAGAACAATTAGACAAAAATTATAGAAGTGGTAAATATATTTTAGATTATGTAAAAACAATATTCAATAAAGATAAGTTTTCTGATAATGAACTGATAAAAAATATATTTGATTATAATCAAAAACATATAAAAGAGAATGGTTATGTAAATGTACGCTACATTAATAAAAATGATGAAGACTTAGAAGATAAGTTTGATATTTTTTATGAACCATTAATGCAAATATTAGAAGATATAAAAAATAGATATAATTATAAAGACATAACGATATTATGTTCTACTAATGAACAGGTAGAAAAAATTATAACATGGTTAATTGATAATAACTACCCTGCTGCTTCTTTTAGTTCCCTCGATATCAGAAAAAGAAAAATTATAAATGAAATAATCAAATTATTACAATTCTTAGATTATCCTCTCGATAATAATTCTTTTGCTCAGTTTTTATTAAGTGATGTATTTAAGACTGCTATACAAAAAAAATATAATATTAATTCAAATTATATAGAAAATTTTATTTCTAATAATCTTAAATATAATAAAATATTATATCTTACAATGCAAGATGATAGCAAATTGTCCATATTATGGAAAGAATATTTTGAACAATTAATGAAAAAAACAGGCTATATTTCCCTATATGAACTTGCCACAAATATTATATATAAATTTGATATACTTAAAAATTTTAAAGAAGAAACTTCCTTTATAACAAAATTTTTAGATGTTATAAACAATTTTGAATATAAAACATCAATGAATATAAAAAAATTCATAAAAATATTCTTTGATTATAATTCTTTTTCAAATGAATTTTCCATAATTTTATCAAAGACATTAGATGCTATAAATGTAATGACTGCCCATAAATCAAAAGGATTAGGTTTTCCTGTAGTAATAAATATAGTTGATAAAAATATTACTAACAGCAAACAAAGTAAAAAAATATTTTATTATCAAGAAAATGGAAAAATTATTCCCTATGAAATAAATAAAAAAATATATGAAAAAATACAATCACTTCAGGAATTAAAAGATGAAATTCATCTTAACAATTTTTTTACTGACTTAATAACAAAATATAATCAAGAAAAATTAAGCTCTCAATTACAGGATTATAATCTTCAATATGTAGCGGCAACAAGAGCAAAAGATGAATTATATATTCTATTTTCTGATGAACAAAATATTCAATTTTTTATGCCTGATGACTCTTCAAACCCCTATGAAATAGGAAAAAAAAGAAGATCTGAAAAAGATACTATTACAAAAAATATTATTAATGACTTTAAATATCCAAATCAAACAACCAATTATTTCTCTCCAAAAAATAAAATCACAAAAAAGAAAATGGAAAATACAGAAAAAGGAAATATCATCCACAACATTCTAAGCCAAATTGTTTATATTGATGATAAAATAGATACTCAAATATTAAATAAAGTAAATAAAATATATAATAACTTTTTTTATCTTACACCAAAAGAAGAAATAATCAAAACTCTTCAAAGATTTTTTGAAAATGAAAAAATTAAAAAATTTTTCACCCCTGAACAAAATAAACAAATTTTCAATGAAATAAGCTTTGTTGATAAAAATGGAAATATTATAAGAATAGACAAACTAATCGTTATAGATAAAAATGCTTCAATTCTCGAATTCAAAACAGGAGAAAAAAATAAATTAGAATATGAAAAACAATTATCCTATTATATAGAAACTGTGAGAGAAACTCAAAAATACAAAACCGTAAAAGGTTATTTAATATATTTTGACAAAAAAGAAGTGGAGATATATGAATATTAAAATATTAAAATATAAAGAAAATCTTATTGATGAAATAGCAAATATCATAGCAAAAAGTAAAGAAATAGAAAATAACCTTATAGTATTTCCCGGTAAAAGGCCTTCTTATTTTTTATTAAAAAAGATACACAATATAACAAATAAAGCATTTATTAAACCTGATATATTTTCCATTGATGATTTTATAACACACTTGTTTAACATAATAAAACCAGAAACTAATGATATCAAAACAATAGATGCTATTGCTCTAATATTTAACTTATTTAAAGAACACAGTTCACTATTCAATGACCTAACACTTGATACATTTATTTCATGGGGTTCAAAATTATATCCAGATTTTGAAGAATTAAAACTAAACAATATTAGTTACGATATTTTAAAATATTTTGACAATACAATATTACAGGAACTACCAGAAAATATAACAAATCATATAAGGACATTTTCGGAAATTTATAAAGAATTTTATAATTATATAGAACAAAATTCATTATCTACAAGAGCATATAAATATAATTCAATAGCAAATAATATAGACATTCTTTTAGATTATTTGCAACCTTATGAACATGTAATATTTGCTGGATTCTTTGGTTTATCAAAAACAGAAATAACAATATTCAAAAAAATAGGAGAATCCTTAACAAATTCACTATTTATATTTCAAGAGGGTCCGGGAATATCAAATTTCCTAAAACATTTCGATTTTAAATATAAAGAACCAGCTTTACTCATTCATAATCAAATAAAACTATATAAAGCAACAGAAAATCATAAACAAATCTTTTTTTTAAACAGTCATTTAGATGAAGAATTAAAAAATATCAATACATGTATAGTATTACCAGATTCTTCAATGCTCTTCCCTATTCTTTTCAATACAACTCCTCTTTTAAATAATCAATTTAATATCTCAATGGGCTACCCTATCTATAAAACTCCAATTTTCTCTTTAATATCCTTATTAGAACAACTAATAATAAACAAAATTGATGATAGGATTTTCATAAATGACTATCTACAATTTATCATGCATCCTTATATAAAAAATATAACATATCAAAATAATAGTACCATTGTAAGAATTATAGTACATACTATATTTGATTTTTACAAAAAAAATAATACAAAACTAATCAATTTAAATGAAGTCCTAACAAAAGAATTATTACAAAATATAACACAACAATTATCAAACTATAATATTACTCAAACAGAAATCATCACTATTATAGACCAAATACATAATATTTGTATTAAACCTTTTTTCAATATCGAAAATATAAATGATTTTACTCAAAAATTACATAAATTCATTCTATTTATATTTGAAAAAAGTACTGCCTGGCAACATCCATATTCTCAAAATGTTATAGAAACTATTGATACAACAATTAGGGAAATATATCTATCCAAAATAAAAGAAGAAAATTTTCAAAGTATTGAAAAGTATTTCAAATTAATAGAATCAATATTTAATAATGCAACATTCAAATTGCCAGGAACTCCTTTAGAAGGTTTACAAATATTAGGTTTTCTAGAAACAAGAAACCTACAATTTGAAAATTTATATATTCTCAATGCCAATGAAACTATTTTGCCAAATATAAAAAAACACAATACTATTCTAAATAATTTTATACGAGATAAATTGGGACTTCCCACTTCAAAAGATACAGAAAATCTTATAAAATACTATTTCTTCACACTAATAAATAATTCAAATAATGTCCATTTATTTTATATTGAAAACTCAGAAAATGAAAAAAGCAGATTTATAGAGCAAATAATCTGGGAATTGCAAAAACAAAAACAAACTCTACAAATAAATATAATCCAGGAAATAGAATATCCTGTAAACTTTGCAATAAAAAAAACTGAATCTAAAAAGAAAAACAAGGCAATCATTGATAGATTAGTAAATTTGAGCTTTTCTGCCACAAGTATAGACACTTATTTATCATGTCCTTTAAAATTTTACTATAAATATATTCTAAATATTAAAGAGGATTATTCTCTACAAAACAATGATGATAAGATACAACAAAGTGAAATAGGTTTTATAGTACATGAAATTTTAAACAAATTATTTTCAAAAAAACAAAACGTTATCTTTAATGTGTCTAAGCATGATTATGAAATAGCTGAACAGATTATCAAAGAAAAATTTATAGAAAAATTTAAATTTATTGAAGGAGAAATATATTTAATTTATTTTCAGGTGAAAAATAGAATTTTTGCTATTCTTAATTATTATAAAAAACACATGGAAAACAGAAAAATTCTACATTTAGAAAAAGAACTTAATTGCCAAATAGAAATAAAGGGACATAAAATAAAACTAAAAGGTTTTGTTGATCGAATAGATATAGAGTCTAATAAAATTATTATACTGGATTATAAAACATCATTTAATATTTCAAAAATTGAAGTGCCCTACATGATAGATAATTTCGAAGATTTTAAAGATCAGGCAAAGACAATACAACTACCTTTTTATATAATGTTAAGCCGATATAATAATTTAATAAATTCCAACAATAATGATTTCGATGGTCGGTATGTGCTTTTAAATAAAAAAGAAATTGAAGAAAGATCTATCTTTAAAAATAAAAGTTATGATATAAAGGAAAAATTCCAATTACAAAATCAAGCTGAAAATTTTATTATAAGTCTAATAAACGAAATTCTTGACCCTAATACAACATTCTCTCCTACAAAAAATTATAAACAGGAATGCCCTCATTGTGAATTTAAAATTTTATGTGATAAACAATGGATATTTCCTCATAAATTTTAAAACATTCTTTATTTACTGCATATTCTCCTACAAAATATAATTATTCCTGTAAATTTACTCTCAAAAAATTCAATAAATCACCCATTATCTACCCAATTATAAAAAATTGACAAAACTCTGCATTTAAAATAAAATACAAAAAAGCATGATTATCAGTAATAGCTTGTATATGCCTTGCATATTTATAAATACAAAAGTTATTTCCCACAAATAAAAGTTGCCTTTTTATTGAATCTCTATTATTTATAAAATATGAAAATTTTACTTATACAACCTTATTTCTATGACTTCTATAGGACGTATATTCGTAATCAACCGTTAGGATTAATGTATATAAAATCATATTTAAAAAAACATAATTATAATTGTGAAATATTTGATTTTTTGAACACAAAACATAAAAAAACAATAAAAATTCCAAAATCAATTTCTTATTTATCAAAATATTACATAAAAGATAAATCTCCCGCACGATTATATGACAATTATTATAGGTTTGGATATTCTATAGAAAAATTCCTGAAATATATTTCACAAAGAGATTTTAATATTTTTGCAATATCAACCTTATTTACTGGATATCTTGATGCTGTTATTGAATTAATCAAAATAATTAAAAAATATAAACTGCAAAGTATAATAGTTACTGGAGGTTCGGCTATTAATAAATATCTCTTATCAAATAACAAAGAACTTCAAAACCTAATAGATTATCATATTAAAGGAGAAGGGGAATACAGTTTTAAACTTCTTTTAGATTACTTAATAAAACAAAAGGGCAAAATTGAAGATATACCAAATTTAATTTATAAAAATAATGAACATCTACTTGAAACCAATTTTATGAGAATAGATTCATTGAATAATATTCCATTTCCAGATCGAACTCATTTAGATTTTAATCTATATAAAATTAAAAACAAAAAATTTATGAGCCTAATTGCTTCAAGAGGATGTCCTTATAAATGTAAATTCTGTTCTATTCATCAAGTGTGGGGAAATGAATATAAAAAAAGAAATATCGATGATATTCTAAATGAAATAAAAACATCAAACAAACAATATAACATTGAGTTTTTTAATTTTGAAGATGACAATCTATCTTATGATAAAAAATGGTTTAATAACCTACTGGATGCCCTATATTATGAATTTAAAGATAAAAATTTTACTTTTTCTGCAATGAACGGATTAAATTATCATACTTTAAATAAAACACAAATAGAATTAATGTATAAGATAGGATTCACTAATTTAAATTTCTCTATTGGCACAACAAGTCACTTTTTAATAAAAAAATGGCAAAGGCCTGCAGGACTTGAAAAATTAAAAAATCATTTTGATATAATAAAAAAACTAAAAATACGAACCACAGTATATTTCATTATTGGTTCTCCTGACCAAACTATTCAAGATGTAGTAAATACAATTCTTTATCTTTATAAACAACCTGTATTATTAGGACCATCAATTTATTATATTACTCCGGAACAGCCCTTAATAGAAAATATAGATTTGTACAAAAAAGCTGATTTTATTTTTTATCGGTCAAGTTCTGTATATCAAATAAATAAAATCTTCACAATAAGGGATAAAATTACTTTATTAAAATTATCAAGATTTATAAATGTTTTAAAAAATAAAGAATTATGGGTAAAAAATAGTCTATATAAAGAATGGATAGAAAAAACAATTAAAAATAAAAAGCTCTATCTTATTACCCCTCAAGGTGAAATAGTCGAACAGAAAAATCTTAATAACATTATTATAAAACAATTTTTTGACAATATATAAATACACATAACTTATTAAATACAAATAGATTATAAAAACAAACTCCAACATAATACTTGACATTTTTATTTATTTTTCATAGATTAATATTAATGGAAAAAATAAATTTTTTAAAAGAAAAAATTAAATCATTGCCTTTAAAACCTGGCGTTTATCTAATGAAAGACAAAAATAATAATATCATATATATAGGAAAGGCAAAAATATTGCCCAATAGGCTACGTTCATATTTTCAAAAAATAAATAGTCTTGATCAAAAAACAATAAAAATGATAGAAAAAATTGATAATATAGATTTTATAACTACAGAAACAGAAATTGAAGCCTTAATATTAGAAGCCAATCTAATAAAAAAATACAAACCTAAATATAATATAAATTTAAAAGATGATAAAAAGTATCCATTTATTAAAATAACATATGAAGATTTCCCTAAAATAGTAATCACAAGAAATATAGATAAATCCTCCGGAAAATATTATGGTCCCTATACTGATGTAAAAGAATTTCGTAAAATAATGAAACTAATAAGAATGCTATTTCAATTCAGAGACTGTAATTTACATTTAACATATCCACTTCAAAAACGATACAAACCATGCCTAAATTTCCAGATTAAAAGATGTCCAGGGCCCTGTACTGGAAACATAACTCCTGAAAATTATAATGTAAATATAGCAATGATAAAAAAATTTTTAAACGGCAAAACAAAAGAACTTGAAAATATGATAACAGAATTTATGAATAAATCAGCAGCAGAATTAAATTTCGAAAAGGCAGCAATGTATAGAGATCTTTTATTTAAAATAAAAAAACTATTAATGAAACAGGCCATACACAAAGAACAAAATATAGATAAAGATTTTATCGGTTATGTAGTAACTGATGATTTTGGATGCATTGTACTATTTCAAATAAGAGAAGGAAGATTAATAGGTAAAAAGCATTTTTTTATAAATAATGTTTCTAATATAAATTTAGATGATATCTTACTTGAATTCATACAACAATTCTATATCGATCAAGATTTTATTCCTGATAAAATAGTAGTTGATAAGAAAATTCTTGATAAAAAACTTCTGTCAGATTGGTTATCAAACAAAAATAATAAAAAAGTTGAAATAATTGAAAATCCTGTAGGTGATGATAAAAAAATACTAAAGCTTGTATTGGATAATGCTTCCTATTATCTGGATGAATATATCAGACAAAAATCAAATGTTATTGGGGAAATTTCATTAAAAGTAAAAGCATTGCAAAATAATCTAAACCTGCCTTTAGCTCCTATAAGAATTGAAGCATTTGATATTAGCCATCAGAGTGGCAGCAATACAGTTGCATCCTGTATAACCTTTATAAATGGTAAACCAGAGAAAAATAAATATAGAATATATAAAATTAATAATTCAAATAATATTGATGATTTTAAAGCTATTTATGAAGTTGTCTATAGAAGATATAAAAGATTATTAAAAGAAAATGCCCCTCTTCCAGATCTTATTTTAATTGATGGCGGAAAGGGACAGGTGAATTCTGCTATTAATGCTTTAAAAAAACTTCAAATTGATAATATACCTATATTAGGACTTGCAAAAAAATTTGAAGAAATTTATATGCCGAATAAAAAAGACGCAATAATAATTCCAAAAACATCTCTTGCTTTAAGACTATTACAAGCAATAAGAGACGAAAGCCATAGATTTGCAGTTAAAAATCATAGAAGCTTAAAAAGAAAAAATTTCATAGAATCTATACTTGATAATGTCCCTGGCATTGGAGAAAAAAGAAAGATGCTTATAATAAATGAGTTCGGTTCAATAAAAAATCTTCTTTCAGCAGAAAAAGATGAAATAAAAAAAAGGACAAAATTACCAGATAAAGTAGTAGAAAATTTATATTCACTCTTGCATACTCCAGCAAATGAAATTATATTCTCAATAAATGGAGATATTAAATGAAGACTATAATATTTAAAAATGGTCCGATGGATACTAATTCTTATATTTCAATAGATGAAAATAAAAAAGAATGTTTTATTATAGACCCTGCTTCTTCTGATATTATAAATCATACAGCCTTTAAAGAAAACAAAGCAAAATTTATACTTTTAACACATGGACATATAGACCATATTGAAGGAATCCCAGAAATAGTAAAGCTTATTCCTGATATACCTATTTATGCACATATAGAAGAAAAAGAATTTATTATAAATCCAGCATTCAATCTTTCAATTTTAACAGGAAAATCTTTAGAATTATCCAGGTATAATATAAATTACATTAGTGAAAACAATATCATAGATTTTAATGGCATCAAAATACAAGTTATTCATACACCGGGGCATACCCCTGGTTCAGTATGCTATTTTATAGAACAAGAAAATACTCTCTTCAGCGGTGACACATTATTTAAAGGCTCCATTGGTAGAACAGATTTTCCCGGAGGAGATTTTGACAAAATACAAAATTCTTTAAAAAAAATTATTAAAAATTTTAAAGATGAAACAATTATCTATCCAGGGCATGGTATTAATTCTGTGTTAAAAAATAAAAAAAAATATAACCCCTATTTAACAGATTATGCAAAAATTTAATCTTTTTTTTAGTAATTATCTTACATATATTAAGCTTGAAAAAGGATTAACTGAAAATACATTATTCAGTTATCAAAATGATATTAAACGATTTTTAGAATTTCTAAATATGAAACAAGTTTCTTCATTAAAAAATGTTAACCTAAATATTTTGATAGATTTTGTTAATATGTTAAGCGAATTGGGATTATCAGCAAATAGCATCTCAAGAAATATTTCCTCTATAAAATCATTTTTTAATTTTCTAATCAAAGAAGATTTAATAGACGAAAATCCATTAGAATATTTACACAAACCCAAAATTATAAAAAAAATTCCAGAAGTATTAACAGTGCCAGAAATTGAAAAAATACTAAATTCAATAGACACCTCAACTCCTTTAGGAATAAGAGATAGGGCTCTGATTGAAGTTATGTATGGATGTGGCCTTAGAATTTCAGAATCAATTAACATAACAATCAACAATATTTTATTTGAACAGGAATTAATCAGAATCTATGGCAAAGGGAGAAAAGAAAGAATTGTGCCAATTGGTTCTCATGCATTAAAATACGTAACTTTATATATCAGAGATATAAGACCTTCTTTATTAAAAAATAAAATCAGACCTGAAGTTTTTCTAAATTTTAGGGGTGATAAATTAACAAGAATGGGAGTATGGAAAATATTGAAAAAATATGTAAAAAAATGCAATATTGATAGAAAAATAACACCTCATACATTAAGACATTCTTTTGCAACCCATCTATTAGAAGGGGGTGCAGATCTTCGAGCAGTACAAATGCTATTAGGGCATAGTGATATTTCCACTACCGAGATTTACACTCATATTGATAAAACTTATCTTAAAGAAATTCATAAATCATTTCACCCAAGAAACAAGTGGGGGAATTTATGAGTGATAAATATGATAAAACTACAAAAATGTTCCTAAGAGAAATATACTATACAGTATATTTATCCAATGAAGAACTTTCTAATAGATTGCAAAAATTTACAGATAAAATAAATAACATTATAAAAAATAATTCAAAAGATATAGATATTAATGAATTAAAAGCTCTCAATAAAAATATAAAATTTACAGAAGTGGTTAATGAAATTAAATTAATGGCTTTAACATTACAAAAAAATATTGATCTCAATAATGAACAGGATATAAAAAGATTTAAAGCTAAATTACTTGTAATTTCAGAAGAAAAAATTTTAGATTTAATAGAATTTTATGCTCCAAATATTGCCAATATAATTAGAGACAAATTAGGGATAAACTTTAAAACTGTTTGAGAGGGGGACCCAATGAAAACAAAAAAAATTACCAAAACATTTCTATCAAAAATGAGAAAAAATGACCTTATTGAATTTGCTAAACAAAACAAAATCAAAATAGAAGAAAAATTAACAAAACCTAAAATTGTTGAAACAATATTAAATAATATCAAAAAAAGAAAAACTAAAACAACTCCCCCAAAGATCAAAAAAACAGTTACTACCAAAAAAGATAACAAAGAACAATCTAAAATCAAAAATGATAGATTTACAGAACTCACTCCTCCTAATGATACAAATTTAATAGAAGAAGTTTTTGAAGAAGAACCTATGTTATATCCATATAAAAATTCTAAAAATTATATAGTGTTGATGGTACAAAATCCATATTGGTGTTTCACATATTGGAATATAAATGATGAAAAAACAGGAGAAGCAAAAGAATTTTTTGGAAGATTTTTTAAAGAAGCAAAAAAAGCTTTAAGAGTATTAAATATTTCAAAATCTGAATCAAAAGGCAAAGATATCTTTTTTGACATACCAATTGATGAATATGCACAATCATGGTATATAAATATACCCTCTTCCAATAATAGATATAAAGTTTTACTTGGTTTAAAATATAAACATAAATTTTTTATTTTAGCTGAATCAAATACTGTATTTGTTCCTGGATCAACAGTATCTGAGGAAGTTATTTCATATGATAAAAAAGCAGTTGAAGAGTATATCCATATAAAACAACATAAGGAATCATCAAAAGAACAGGTACTAAAAAAAGATGCAATATCCAAACAAGAAGACAATGTTTTTATTAAAACTGTATCTTCTGTAAATATGGTAAATATTGTATCCTCTCATAGCTTATTAAATAATACAGTAAACCAAACAGTAAACCAAAACGAAAATAATAATTTTTTCTATAACTTAAATGCAAATATTACATTATACGGACAAACAAAACCAGGCACTACAATAATCATTAATGAAAAACAAAAAATTAAAGTTAATAATGAAGGTAAATTCAGCTTAACATTTCCTCTCTCAGATGGAATGTTAGAAATAAAAACAGAAGCCATTTCAAGTGATAATAAACATTCTATTGTAATTCGTCCTATAATATCAAAAAAAACTGATTATGCATAAGGCACAATACTTTTTAATATTACATGCCCATCTCCCGTTCATAAAACACCCAGAAGATGAAAACTTTCTCGAAGAATTATGGTTTTATGAAGCATTAAGTGAAACATATATCCCTCTTCTAAAATTTTTACAAAAAATAAAAAAAGAAAACTTAAATTTTAAAATAAACATATCTCTATCTCCAACTCTTCTCTCAATGCTTGATGATAATCTCCTAAAAAATAGATTCATAAGTTTTCTTGAAAAAAGAATAAAGTTAAGTGAAAAAGAAATAATAAGAACAAAAAACAATCCAAAATTAAATGAACTTGCAAAATTTTATTATAAATTCTTTTCTGATACTTTAAAAATTTATACAGATGAATTACAAACCAATATAATAGAAAAATTTAAAAAATTCTACCAAGAAGATATAATAGAGCTTTTTACGACCTCTGCTACTCATGCTTTTTTGCCATTTTTTGAATTTCAACCGGATTTAGTAAATGCTCAAATAAAAATAGGACTAAAAACTTTCCAATATTATTTTGGATTTTCTCCAGAAGGAATATGGATTCCTGAATGCGGTTATTATGATGGACTCGATAACATACTATTAAAAAATAACATAAAATATACTATCGTAGATTCTCATGCTTTTTTATTTGGAAAACCAAAACCAATAACATCTATATATCTTCCTGTGAAAACTCAAAAAGGACTAACTCTTTTTGCAAGAGATATGAATTTATCAGAACTCATCTGGAACGCCCAAACAGGTTATCCAGGTAATGAATATTATAGAGAATTTCATAAAGATTTAAGCAGTGAACTGTCTTATGAAGAATTAAAACCATGTACTCATCCTGCTGGTTTTAGAATGAATACCTCTATAAAATACTATAGAATAAGTGATAAAAATAGCGATAATAAAAAATTATACGATATAAAAAAAGCACAATTTCAAACAAAGATAGATGCTGAAGACTATATCTCAAAACTGAAAACTATTGCTGAAGATCTCATCTCTTATATCAATATACCGCCAGTAATTGTAACCCCTTTTGATGCAGAACTTTTTGGACATTGGTGGTTTGAAGGTATTGACTTTATTTATGAATTTGCTAAAAAACTAAATAATAATACACAACTTCTATGCACATCAAAACTTTCGGACTACATAAAAAAATTTCCACCTGTTCTAAATTGCGAACCTTCTCCATCAAGCTGGGGACTCAACGGCTACAATGAAATGTGGTTAAACAATAGAACTGACTGGATATATCCTCTTGTTCATCAAACTGGAGATTTCTACCTGAATTTAATTTCTAATATTTCCACATCCAGCTTAAATAAAGTACAGGAAAAAATAATACTTCAAATGGGGAAAGAACTTCTCCTTGCCCAATCTTCTGACTGGCCTTTTATTATTCGTTCTCAAACTACTACAAAATATGCTACTTTTAGAGTTAAAGATCATATTGCTAATTTTTACAAATTGTACAATATGTACAAAACTAACCAGATAGATATAGATTATTTAAATAAACGATGTAATCAATATAATCTTTTTAAAAATATCAGCATTAATGATTTTAAGGAGAAATGATGCAAAAAAAGAAAATTACATTCTCAAATGAATTTAATTTTGTTAATAAAATTCTAAATCAATATAAACTTCATTCTATATGTCAGGAAGCAAAATGCCCAAATATAAGCGAATGCTTCAAAAAGAAAACTGCAACATTCCTGATTATGGGAGATATATGCACAAGAAATTGTACCTTCTGTGGCGTCACCAAAAACTTACCCCCTCTCCCATTAGACGAAAATGAACCTTATAATGTTGCAAAAGCTGTAAAAGAATTAGATTTAAAATATGTTGTAATAACCTCTGTTACACGAGATGATCTTCCAGATGAAGGCATAGAACATTTTAAAAAAACGATATATGCAATAAAAGAACTCAAACCTAATACAGAAATAGAGATTCTTACACCCGATTTTAAAAGAAATTTTGATAAATTAGATAAACTGGCTTACTCCCCTATTTCTGTTTTTAATCATAATTTAGAAACAGTACCTCAATTATATTCAAAAGTCAGGCCCAAAGCAAATTATAAAAAATCATTAGAATTACTAAAAATAGTAAAACAAATAAATCCAGAAATAACAACAAAATCAGGCATTATGGTTGGCCTTGGAGAAACATTGGAACAAATTTTTTCTTTAATAGACGATTTAGTTAATGTCAATTGTGATATTCTAACTGTAGGACAATACTTTCCACCAAATAAACATTCTATTAAACTTGTTGATATTAAAGATGATAATTTCTATAAACAAATTGTCAAATACGGCAAAAAAGCCGGATTAAAATTTATTTTTGCTGGAACCTATGTAAGAAGTTCATATAATGCTAAAGAAGTCTTTACTAATATTAATACTAATACAAATTAATTTATTTGCATATAATTTAAAATTTATAAAAAAAATTAATACAAAAATAATAATTGGGGATATTTATGCTGTTAATAATCAAATTATATTATGCGATAAAATAAATGATAAACTCAAATTCTACACACCAACGCTAAAGTATCAAAAAGAAATTGCATTTATATATTATGGTGATAAGCAACTCACTTTAAAAACGAATAATTTAGATATATCAGATTTTAATGAAGCTGTCTTCATGGATAATAATAGAAATATCGTTATTTTTAATACAATTCCTATGATACTCAATTTTATAAAAACTAAAATAGATATCACTCCTTTAAAATTATATTTCCTGTCAAATGGAAATATAATTGCTAATTTTAATAATAAACTATCAAACATATCAATTATAAACAATGCAGCTTCTATTATAGATATATTCAGGCTCTCTCCAACTCAAAAAATTATTGGAAAAGAAAACAATTATATTTTCATAAATGATTTAAAAAATAAAGAACTCATTGTAATAACTGATTATGGAAAAATAATAAATAAAATCCCAAATCCAATAGCTGATAATATAAAAAAAATCCTTATATACAATACAGATATTATGCTAATACCTAAAAACGAAAATTATATAATAATCAAAACTCAAGCTTCCCATCAAAAAATTAAATGTACCAATATAAAACTACCTATCCAAGATGCAGCTATACTCAATAATAATATCTATTTCTTAGACCAGAATGGCAAAATTTATAAATATAAAATCATTACTAATAATACTAATAATAAATAAAATTTTTGCTTTTAGTGAAATAGATACAATAAAAACAAATACCTTAAAGTTTATAAATATTTATTTTGATACAATATCAATATCAAAACCAAAGATTACAATAGATAATAAACTATTCGAGCAAATTAATAATCAAACCAATATCAATTTAACTGGATGGAAATCATTTGAAATAAATTCTAATCCAAATTCTATAAATGCGATAAATCAATCATTATATTTAAAATTCAATGGGAAATTTTATAACAAATATCAAATAAAAGGGTATATAAAAGATTATAATAACCCTTATGATGAATTTGATGAAATTAGAAAATTAAATAATTTAGATCAAATTTATTTTGAAATAACAGGAAAAAATATACTATTTAAAGGAGGAAATTTTACTACTAATAATGCTAATTCTCAAAATAGGATTCTGGGAATATCTACAACATATAAAAAATATTCACTAACAAGTGGAATAATACAATCAAAATTTGGAGTATATTCTTTCTACGGAAAAGATGGTATAAATGGACCATACTTTTTAAAAACCAATGACAATGGCAGTTATATAATTATTATAAAAAATAGTGAAAAGATATATAAAAATAATCGACTCCTAAAAAAAGGTATAGATAATGATTATACAATAGACTATATTACAGGAGCTATATATTTCAATTCTGATTCTCTGATAAATTCTACTGATAGATTTTATGTAGAATTTATGTATTCTCAAAACTCTTATAAAAGATATCTTATTAGTTCTAATATAAAAATAAACAAATATATTTCAATAGAATTTAATAAAATATCTGATATAAAAGAGTCTCCTGACTATTTTGAACTCACAGACGAAATAAAAAAACAACTCAAAAATGCAAATAAAAATGATACTATAATTATTTTGCCAGGAGTTATAAAATCAAATTCCGGAAATTATATACTCAAAGATAATCATTACGAATATATTGGAAATAATAATGGAAATTTCATTCTATCTTTCTATTATGTAGGTGAAAACAAAGGAGATTATTCGTATATCGGAAATGGGATATATGAATATACTCCATCAGCCGGAAATTATAAAATCGGAAATATTATCACTACTCCAAAAAATATCGATTATATGAATATAGCAATCGATAATTATAAAAATCTAAATCTAAAATTATCTCTTTCAAGAACCACACCTAATAATTTTATAAACTATTCAAAAAATGGTATACAATATGACCTATCATATAATTTTAAAAATTTAAAATTTATATCTTATTATAAAGATAGTAAATATTCTTCCATATTCCAGATATTTAATAATTATGAAAAACAATTGCTATTAATACCAGAGCATATATTTTTGCAAAGTATTTCGACAAATTCATTAATAATAAATCATAAAAAAGGAAAAATAAAAATAAACCACAATAATATTAATAAAAACTATCAAATATTAAATATTAATAACTTGCTAAAATCTAATTTTATAGACATACTGCAAAACTTTACAATAAATAAAGAAAGAAAAATCTTTATAAATAACAGAATTAATACAAAATACAAAAATATTAAATTAGAAATCTATAATGAATATAAACCAGACACTCTTTTTCTTAATGATAGCTCATATATATTTAATAATATAACAACTTCTTTTAAAAATTTTTCAATAAAGATAGGAAATGAAAATTTTTATAACAATAAGATTTTAAATAATAGTTTTTTTACCATAAATAGCAAACGAGCTATTTATAAAAAAAATTTTAAATCCAATATTTCTCTCTCATATAAAATAAAAAGATGGATAATAAGTAAAAAGACTCAAAATTTTTATATACTTTCCTATAAAGTGAAATATAACTATGATAAAATAAAAATAAATATAGATCATTTTAATAACATGCAAGAATCATTTAAATTTGCAAGAAAATTTATCAAAGTATCCAGAGGTATAGGAAATTATTCTTTTGACTCAACTTTAAATGGATATGTGCCAGATGAACATGGCGACTATATTTTAAAAAAAGAAATAATAAAAAATACAGAGCCTACTACTAAAACTCAAAATGAAATAAATTTCTCATTCCAACCCTATAATTTTCTAAAATTCAACTATCTATTTTCAAATGAAACTCAACTCAAATCTAATAAACCAAATATTAAATATTTTATATCCTTTCCTTTTAAATACAAAAAAAATTTATTAAATTCTAATGTAGTAAATCATAATTTAATCACTTCCCTATTATTTAATGCCTATAAAATCTCATATCAATTCAATCAGACAAAACAATTTATCGGTATTTACACAAACTACTCCTCCGAAAAAAATTCCATATTAAACAGTATAAAAATATCCAGAAAAAATATAAATATAATTATAGGTAATTCAAATAACACTCAAAATGAAAATAATCTATCAAATATCAAATATCAAAAAAATTTTATAACTACTGAATATAAAAAAAATATAATTACAACACAATCCGGCATAGAAATATATAATACCTCAAATAATCAAATAACAAATTTTACACTTCAATCAAATATTGATTATAAAATAGCTACTAATAATTTTCTTAATATATTATTCAAAATCAACTTCATTAAAACTAACTTAAGACATATAAATTATTTTATTTTATACGGAAAACAAAAAGGAACTAATATTGAAATAAATATAAATTTCAAAAAAAATATTTTTCAACATAACACACTTAACTTTAATTTTTTTATCAGAAAGTACGGAAATGAAAAAATTGATCAAAATTTTAATATTAACATCCATTCTTATTTCTAATATTTATGCAAAAAAAATAATAAAATATCAAATTTCTCCTAACAAAATATTAAAAACCATTCCCGCTGATACTATAGAAAATAATGATTCTCTTTTTATAAAAACTAAAATCAACACAATCCTCAATATACTTGAAAATAATGGCTATCCACTAACAACAGCTCTTATAAAAAACAATAATGATACTATCCACTGTGTCATTAACACTAATAAACAAATCTTGATCAAAAATATATATTCTTATAAAAATTTCCCATATCTAAATAGAAGTATGAAATATTTAAAAGGAAAACCTTATTCTTATAAAAAAATTATTGACAATATAAAATTTATTAAGGAATTCAATAATATTGACACATTAATTTATAAAGATTTAATTCTTCACAATAATAACAGTGCTGATATAAAATTTTATTATAAAGATTCTAAAAATTACAATTTTAATTTTTCCATATTTTATAAAAATAATACAATTCTTGGGAAAATATATTTCAAAAATTTTAATTTCTTTGATGAAGGAATTATTTTTAGCTTAAATTTTAATAGGCAGAACATAAATTATTCTTCCTTAGATTTTTATTTAACATATCCTTACCTATTTTCATATCCTATTATTGGCAATATCAAATTTAACTATAAGCAAGACAAACTATATTTCACTAATTTCAAATATAATTTTGATTTAAACTATATGTCTTATAATAAAGACTGGCAATTTATAATAGGGATTATAAAAGAAATTTATATGGAAAAATTAAATAACATATATATAAGGAAAAACTTTTTATCTATAAACACTGGATTTCTCTACAAAAAAAATAATATATCTCTTACACTAAGCCAGGAACTATCAATAACAAAAAACAAAAAAAAGAAATATATTATAAATATTGATTACTCAAAAACATTACATAAAAATATATCATTCACACCGAAAATATATTTTGAAATTTTAACAAAATCCGATACAGCAAATAAATTCAATTCTATTAAAATAAATGATAGAAGATTATTAGCTTTCCCATTCTATAATATATGGACCGAACAGTTATTTTATACAAAACAACAAATAAATATAAAAATATCAAGAACATTGAATATCTCCCCTTTTTTTGAATTATCATATTTTAAACAAAACAGCACTTTAAGTAAATTATTCGACTATGGAATAAGTTTTAATATAAACTCAAAACAAAAACTAACATTGGTTTTACCACAAAAATTTGATATTGATAATATTTATCTATATTACAACCTAAACTTTTAATATAACTATCTTATTTTATAATAACCAAAAAACATATTTGACAAAAAATATTTTTATTTTTATATTATGCAAAATTTAGAAAGGAGTATATAATGCTAAATAAATATTATGAATATATAGCAACAAAAATAAATGAGAAATTTAAAGAAATTGACAAAGATGAAATATATAATTTACTTGAAGAACCTGCAGATAAAAAAATGGGTGATATTGCATTACCATGTTTTAAATTTGCAAAAACATTAAGAAAAAATCCCAAACTAATAGCAGATGATTTTATAACTATATTTAGCAATGATAGTTTATTCGATGATATAAATTCTATAAATGGTTTTTTAAATTTTAAGATATCTAATATCAAATTAATTGATGATTTTATAACAATTTATAATAACAAAATAAATAATATTGGAAAATCTAATGAGGGGAATGGCAAAACTATATGTATAGAATTTTCCTCTCCTAATATTGCTAAACCTTTCGGTATAGGACATCTACGTTCAACAGTAATAGGAAATGCTATCTCAAACTTATTTGAAGTTGCTGGATATAATGTAATAAGATTAAATCATCTCGGGGATTGGGGAACTCAATTTGGCAAATTAATCTATGCATATAAAACATGGGGAGATGAAAATAAATTAAAACAAGAGCCTATAAAACATTTATATGAGTTATATGTAAAATTTCATAAAGAAGCAGAAAATAATCCACAATTAGATGATCAGGGACGACTTTGGTTCAATAAATTAGAAAATGGAAATGAACAAGCAAAAACTTTATGGGAAAAATTTAGAGAATTATCTTTAAAAGAATTTCAAAAAATATATAAAAGATTAGGAATAAAATTTGATTCTTTTGATGGAGAAGCATTTTATAGTAAATTCATTGATGAGTGCACCAATAAAATAATATCAAAAAATATTACAAAAGTTTCAGAAGGTGCATTAATTGTTGATTTATCACAATATAATATGCCCCCCTGTTTAATCCGAAAAAAAGATGGAACCACTCTATACGCTACAAGAGATATTTGCGCTGCTATCTACAGAAAAGAAAAATATAATTTTGATAAAAATATTTATGTAGTGGGAGCATCCCAATCCCTGCACTTTCAACAATTTTTTAAAGTATTAGAACTTATGGGATATGAATGGGCAAAAGATTGCATTCATATTCCTTTTGGAATGATTTTAGGTATCTCAACAAGGAAAGGTACTTTAGTATTTTTAGAAGATATTCTAAATGAAGCTTATATTAGAGCTAAAAAAATAATAGAAGATAAAAAAGATGAATTAGAAAATAGTGATGAAATTGCGGATAAAATAGCAATTTCTGCTATAATCTTCCAGGATCTGGCAAATAAAAGAATCAAGGACTATGAATATAACTTGGAAAGAATTATTTCTTTTGATGGCGATACTGGTCCCTATCTTTTATATTCATTAGTTCGAATAAATTCCATTATACAAAAAATAAATCAACAATTTAACCATAATATTAATTTAACAACAATAAATAAGTTCGATAACATAAATGATAAAAATGATATAAATAACCCCGACGCATTAGAACTAATAAAATATATTATAAAATTTGACTTTATATTAAAAAAAGCACGTGAGCAATATGAACCATCAATCCTGGCAAATTTTTTAATCGATCTTGCTCATAATTTTAATAAATTCTATCATTCGAATAAAGTAATTGTAAATAAGGAATATTTCTCACATGCAAGATTATTCTTAACAATTATTACATACAAAACATTGCTCACAGGAATTAAAATATTAGGTTTACATCCAATCAAAAAAATGTAATGAGAATACTTGCGATTAATCCACCGATTGCAGATTTTGCAGCTTACGACCTATGGGCTTATCCCATAGGTTTTTTGTATTTATTGTCCTACCTTGAATCCAGAGGTATTACAATAGATTATTTAGACTGTAGAGATAGATACCATCCTTTAATGCTTGAAATATATAAACCCAAAAATAAACTGTTTTCCACAGGGCCATATTATAAAACAGAAATAGAAAAACCCAAAATTTATAAAAATATAGACAGGCCTTATTATTTATATGGCATGCCTCCTGAAATAATTTTAAAATATCTAAAAAATATAGAAAAACCCGATTTAGTGCTTATAACTTCTATGATGACTTACTGGTATCCCGGAATTATAACAACAGCTAAATTAGTAAAAGAATTTTTCCCCAATACACCTATTATTCTTGGCGGTATATATGCGAATTTGTGCTCAGAACATGCAAAAACACTTCCAGGAATAGATGTTGTTGTTACCTATAGAAATTTTGACGATTTTTTTAACATTATTAATAAAGGAAATTTTAACGATTTTATTGAAAATATGAATTATCTACCTCCTTTGTACTCAAAATATAAAAATTTAAAATCTATTCTATGGATGACATCTATTGGTTGCCCTTTTAAATGTGATGTCTGCGCTGCTCCATATCTATATGGAAAATATATTCCTCTAAATATAGAAAATAATGCAGAAAATCTAATTAAAATAATAAAAACAAGGAAAATTAAACATATAGCATTTGCTGATGATGCTCTTTTGCTTAATACTGACAAACACTTTATACCATTTATAAATAAAATAATAAAAAATAATTTAAATGTATATTTTCATACTCCAAATGGTTTACATTTAAAATTCATAACATTAGAAATCGCCAAACTTATGAAAAAAGCTAATTTCAAAACAATACGATTATCATTAGAATCTTCTGTTTCAAAAATTCAACAAAAAATGGATTCTAAAGTAAATAATCAAACGTTTGAAACAGCTGTATCAAACTTAAAAACTGCAGGATTCAAACCTTCAGAATTAGAAGCTTATATAATGATGGGATTGCCTGACCAGGATATTAAAGAAGTAATAGAATCAATCTTTTATTTAGCGAAAATGAATATAAAAATTGTACTTGCAGCTTATTCTCCAATCCCCCATACAAAATTATATAAAGAGCATATAAAAGAACCGATAGACCCGCTACTACATAATAAT
>CAYLKS010000023.1:0-13037 GCA_964384205.1 uncultured bacterium
ATAACAATATATTATATGCCTACTCCTCCTACCCCATCCCACATAAAAAAAATTCGGTATTGTCAAAAAATCTGTGTCTGGAAATTGTTTATAATTTACAAAAGGAGAATTTTTATTTATGTAAATATATAAGATAAAAATTTTTCTTAACTAAGATAACAATGATTTCTTTTTCAATATCTGACGAATTTGCTCTGCTGTTATAATACCAATAATTTTATTATTATTATCAACTACTGGTAAAAGAGGCAATCCAGAATTTTTCATAAAAGAATATGCTGTTCGCAAATTATCATCTGGCCTCAATTTATATATGACTGGTAAAACAATATCCATCGCAATTACTAAATTAGGCGCAACATCTTCATAAAGCAATGGTTTAAGAGTAGTTAAATCAAATTGTCCTATTAATTCTTGCTTATCATTAACTACAAAATAAATATCATAGGGAGAAGTTTTTATTGTTTTAAAAATATTTTCTAAATCATAGTTATGAGGTATTACAGTGGCATTTTTTATTACCACTTGATTCACTGAAATGTGCTCTAATATTTCTTGATCTGAAATTCTCCTATTAATTTCTTTAGCTTTGGAAATCGCAAATTTAACAGAAGGTGGCCCTATAATCTGTACAATAAAAGTAGTCAAAGTGACAATATTTAAAATTGAGAGGCCAAGTTCTGGAAGTTCATTATATGAAGATATTGCGAGACCGATTGTTACCCCTGCTTGTGATAATAAACAAAAACCCAAGTATCTGGCTATTTTATCAGGAGAATGAGTAATTTTTGCTCCGATATATGAACCTAAAAATTTACCAAAAGTTCTACCGAATAGATATAATAAAGAAGCAATTATTAACCATATCGTAATATTATTAAGATGCAATCGTGCTCCTGCTAATACAAAAAATAGCAAAAATATTGGAGGATAAAATTGTTTAATCAGATCAAAAATTTTTTTTGAATAATAAGGAGCAATATTTACAAATGTAAAACCAAAAAACATTTCAGCTAATATCAAATCAGTACCAAATTTTAAAGACATTGCAATAATCAAGATATTTAACCCAAGTATGAAGCTTAAAAGTAGATCTTTATCTCTTTTATATTTTTCAGTATATTTGAGAATATATTTTAAAAACAGAGCTAAAGAAGCCCCCATCATTGCAGCAATTAATATTTCTATAGAAGGCTTGCCTATTATATTAAAAATAGATAATGATTTATGTTTTATTATAGTTTTAGCAATAGAATTGGAGAAACTATATAAAAATAAAGCAAGAGCATCATCTAAAGCCACTATTGTAAAAACCATTGTTGTAAGTTCTCCTGCTGCTTTATATTCCCATAATACATCAACAGTAGCAGCTGGTGCGGTTGCAGAAGCAAGAGAACCTAATATTATTGATAAGGCAATATTTTTTGTAAATATATAGGTCAATAAAGTCACAAAAATAAAAGCAAAAATTCCTTCAAGCAGAAGAATTACTATTATACTACGACCATATTTTCTAAAAATAGATAATTTGAGTTCACCACCGACTAAAAAACCAATAAACCCGAGAGCAACATAATTAATAGGTCGAAACTCATTAATGATATTTTGATCCAAAATATTAAGAAAAGAAGTGCCAAGAATAAGTCCAATTATAATATATCCAACTACCTGAGGAATTTTAAGATTTTTGAAAAATCTGGCACTCAATACTCCAAAGATTAATGACAGAGCGATGATAAAAAAATTTATTATAACCATATTTTTTAAATTTCTTCGAAATGTTTTTTTATCATTATATCCAAAATTGTTCTATCAGTTTCTATCATTCCCTGAGTACTTAATCTCCCGACATTTTTCATGGTTTGTTCAGGAGTTTTTCCTATTATTCCATCAGTTGATTTTACATCTATCCCATGCAGTGCAAATAATGCAGAATTAACTGCAGAACCAGCAGCAGTTGATAATTTAAAAGCACAGCTTGCTTTTGCTCCATCACAAATCACACCTGCAAGATCTTCAATTAAATTTTTGATTGCATTAGCAATATGTTTTAAATTTCCACCCATTAAATAAGTAATTCCTGCGGTTGCACCTGCTCCAGCTGCAATAGAACAACCGCATACTGCTGACAATCTTCCTGTAAATGCTTTAATATATGCTGTTATTACATGGCTTAATGCTATAGACTTCAATACTGTTTTTTCAGAATTACAATTAATATAATCTTTTACAGCCCATATAGGTAAAATTGCTGTTAATCCATGATTACCACTTCCAGCAGAACTCATTGCTGGCAATTTCACTCCAGACATTCGCGCATCTGCAGCTGCTGATGTTATTATTTTCGCATGCAATACCATATCTTTTTTTAATAATCTTTCTTTTACAAGACGTTCCAATGTTGAACCAACTCCCAATCCCGGTCCATGTATTAATCCATATTCAGACAATTTTAAATTATATTCTACTCCCTCTTTTAAAAATTGATAATCTTCATCATCTAATTCGTCTAATAATTTTATCAATTCTTCTAATTCTCTTTCTTTCAGCCATTCCTCTAATTCTGATAATGGCGAAGAATCTTTATTATCTGCTTTTCTTTCTGTTATTAATTCATTTTTAACTTCTTCACCATTTAATTTCATGCTAACAATATTATCATGTAATTCCTCTATAATTGCTTCGGCTATTTCATTGTTATTTGTCTCTATCCTGGTATGAATATGGATTTTCCCCACTTTATCATATAAAGAAACCGTGACTTTTTTATCATTTACAAATTTTTTTGCTATATTAAGTATATCATCATCTATAGGATTTAATACTTCCAGCTTCAAAGTAGGATCGCCGCCAAATGCACCAAGTGCAGCCGCAAGGTCCAAACCAGAATTGCCCTTTGCTCCAGGAATTGACACAGCAAGCCCATTCTTATAGATATTAGGATCTACTGTTATATCTATTTTTTCTATACTGTTTTTATCTTTTATTAAAGACGCTGCTGCTGCCGATGCTAAAGCTATTGCCGTTGGTTCAGTACAACCCAGAGCTGGCGCTACTTCCAATTTTAACAAATCTTTAATTTTATATGACATTTTTCCTCCTTTCTTATCTAATATTAATATCTTTATTTAATAAAATGCAATATTATAACAGCTAAAAATAGTTTTTAAAAAAAAATTAATAAAATTGAATTTCATCAATTAATAGCCAGACTTTTTCACCTGCATTTTTATGGTATTGTGGTAAAAAGCCTCTATTTATAGCTTTAACTATTACACTCTTATATTTAAATTTTGAATTGGTCTCAAGGGAAATAGTATATATTTGATTTTTTTTGTAAACTTCATTTTGAGGAATAGTGTATTTTAAAACTCTCTTATATCTTCTACCATCATAGGAACCATAAATTTCTATTTTTGTTGGTAAGTATATCAAATTGGTAGTATCTTGAAGAAAATTTAATTTTATAATATTGATTTTTTTTCTTTTTGTAAATTCTATTTTTACATGCAAATCTTGTTTACAAAAAGCTAACCATGCAGAATTTTTATAGTTAAATTCAGCCTTTACTCCATCAAACAAAGATAAAGGATTTGTATTAATAAAATTTGTATCAGGATTATATTTTAATATTATATCTTTTATACCTTTAATTCTCTTATATTTAAAAACTGCAACTTCACTTATTAAATTTTGTTTGGTACAGATTGCTTTTACAGTTGCTGATTCTGTTAATCTAAGTGGGCGTTTGTATATTTTTGAACTTAAAGAGGGAACGCTGCCATCTAAAGTATAGTGTATTGTTGCTCCTTTTAGATAAGATGATATTTTAAGAGATATAGGAGTTAAATACAAACCATTTTTATGAGATATAGCTGGTTTCGGTAGATATTGCCCCTTATACTTATAATTATTTTTATTAATTTTAAAAGCCTGAAATATAGGTTTACCATATATATAATCTGGTATAGAGTAATTAAACATATATAAAACAGTTGCTGCATAATCAATAGTATTTATAGGGTTAGGCAAAATCTTATTCTGTATTATACCAGCTCCTGAAATAATAAAAATCGAATTAATATTGTAATTTATAATATTGGATAAAGTATTAATTTTTTCACCATGGGTCGAAAGTATAATAATATTTGTAGAAGGGATTAATCCTTTAATTTTTAAAAAATTATATAATTCCCCTATTTTATTATCAATAAATTCTATTCGTTTAATATATTCTTTAGACCCCCAGCCATATTTAATTCCAATTTTATTTAATGTTTTTGTATGTAGCAGGAGATAATTTATTTTTTTTGAAGAAATTAATTCTTTCAATTTATTAATAGATTCTGATAAACTATCACTGAAATATTTATATTTTATTGTCGAAGTATTAAAAAAATGTTCAAGTTCTTTTCTATCGTATATAAAAGCAGTTTCTAATCCTGGATTTTTCTGCTTTATTGAATAAAAAATAGATGGATAAAAGCCATTATCAATTGTGATTTGAGGAGGTAAATTTTGCAGTGGTCTACCTGAAATTATTCCATTTTGATTCGGATATGCTCCTGTAATAATTGACATTAAGTTTGAATAAGGATTATCTGGAATACAACCCCGGGTATTTAAAGAAATAGCACCGTTTTTAATTAATAAATCCATATTAGGTGTTTTAGCAAATTGAAACTCATCTATCGATAACCCCTCTATTATTACTGTAATAATAAGCTTACTTCTTTGGGGATATTTTTGTATATTACATGATATCATCAGAATCATTAAAAGTAATATAATATATTTTTTTATCATACTTTTACACCCCCCTTACTAAAACAAGCTAAGTTAGCAAATTTAACTTTTTAAATAACTGAATAACTTCTTTAAAATTGAAAGGTTTTTTAAGCCTTGCATTAAAACCATATTTTTTATATTCTGACATTATAGGTCCATCTGCATATCCACTCGATACAATAATTATTATATTTTTATCTATTTTTCTAAATTCTTTTATTGCATCCTGACCACCCATACCACCTGGTACCGTGAGGTCCATTATAATACATTTTATTTCCCTATCTTGTTTTAGATTTTTTTTATATACTTCTAAAGCTTGCTCTCCATCATAGGTGACTATAGTATCGAATCCCAAAAAACCTAATATTTCTTTATACATCTCGCATATAATTTCTTCATCATCCATAACTAATATGGTCCCTTCTCCAGAATTTTTATATTTCCCAATGTCAAATTCTTGTTCTTTCTCAATTTCTTCTACTTTTTTTAAAACTGGCAAATAAATAAAAAAAGTAGTTCCCTTGCCTACTTGTGATTCTACTTTAATAAAACCATTGTGCTTTTTAATAATAGAATCAACTGTTGCAAGCCCCAATCCACTTCCTCCTTTTTTTGTTGTAAAAAATGGATCAAATATATGAGAAAGAATCTCTTGAGGGATTCCTTTACCATTATCTTTAAATTCTATTTCAATTAAATCGGTTTCTTTTATAGGAATTTCACCATTATTTTTATACTTTTTAATTTTAACCTCTATTACTCCATTTTTATCAATCGCCTGTATTGCATTAACTGTTAAATTCTGAAAAACTTGAGATATCTGCCCTACATCTATATACATAAGTGGCAAATTCTCATCAGAGGAAATATTTAGTTTAATATTACTGCCACTCAGTGTAAAAATCAAAACTTCTTTAATTATTTTAGAAATATCCACAGAATCTTTTATTAAAATATCTCCCTTCGAAAATGTAAGTAGCTGATTTGTCAATAAGCTTGCCCTATTAACAACACTTTCTATATTTTCTATCTGTTTTAAAATATCAAAAGGAGGGTTTAGCAATTTAGTTTTAATTAAAGATAGATTCCCTATTATTGCTGTAAGAAAATTATTGAAGTCATGGGCTATACCACCAGCAAGAATGCCTATAGTTTCTAATTTTTGTTTTTTTATTATTTCTTCTTCATACTTTTTTTGATATGTGATATCATCAAATGCTATTACGGCACCAGTAATTTTATTTGAATCTGTGATTATAGGAGATATAGAATATACAATGTGTATATCCTTATTATCATTCCTGACAAGTATTCCTGTTCCTTTTAAAGTTGCTCTTATATTTTCTGAAAGTACTTTTTTTAAAGGATATATAAATTCATTTTCATCTCTTTTTAATTTAAATATTTCTGCCAGGTTTATTCGTTTTATATAAGAAGAATCAATACTTAATAATTTTTGAGCATTCGAATTTATAAACATAATATTACCATTTTTATTAACCGCTATCACACCATCTGCTATTGTTGTTAATGTAACCTGCAGAAGTTCCTTTTCATTTTTTATCTCATTATACGCTTTTTTGAGTTCTGTAATATCGGTTACTGCAACTATTAGACTTACTTCTTCTGCCATTTTTAATTGTTTTATTATAAGACGTAACCATTTCTTTGTACCATTTTTATCAATAGCTGGCACTTCTAAAATAGATATAGGTATTTCATTTTTTATTATTCTTTTAATTTCATTAAAAATTAATTTCCTGATAGGTTTATAGAAAAATTTTCTGAAAGTTCGCTGCAATAATTCTTCTTTTTTATATCCTGTTAATTTTTCTACAGCATCATTAACAAAAATTATTTTTTTATTTTTAAAAATAAAAGTTGCTACAGGATTTATTTGAGAAAACAATTTAAATTTTTCTTCACTCTCTTTTAATTCTTTTGTCCGTTTTTCGACCTCTTCTTCGAGAGATTTTTTATATTTTCTATCTTGGCGTCTTTTTATTGACATATAAGCAATGGAAAGAATAATTATTACTAAAATAGTAAAATAAAATTTTTCCTGCTTATAAATTTTTATGGAAACTTTAAAATTTATAGTATTATTATAATCCTTCCAATTTATATTATCTATTGTTGACTGCAAATATAATTGATAATTTCCAATTGGCAAATATGTTAAAACAAATTCTCTTTGTTTATTTAGGTATATCCAATTAGAAGTTAAATTTCCTATTTTATATCTAAATCTTACTAATTCCGGAAATTTAAAAAATATTTGATTAAACTTTATATAAATTAAATTTTTAGTATCAGTTAATATTATATTTTTTTTAAAAGGCATCAGATTATTATCTATTTTAATTTCATTAACAATGAGCTTATTTTTAAGCTCAAATTCTTTCATTATGTTTGTATTAAGCCTTACAATTCCCTCAACAGTACCAAAATATATATTATCACTATCAATTTCTACAGCACCTTCATTACATTCAGAGATATTAAATCCATTTGAATAGCAAAAATCAAATCTCTGTTCATTGAAAATATTATATGCAATTATACCTTTGTTAGTAGCTAACCATAACAATGAATCTTTAGTAAATGCTGTAAAAATGGATAACCCTTTTCCACTAATTTTATTTGATAGATCAAGAAATTTACCATGACATTTTTTAAATACTTTACCATTTACTCCTATTGCCCATAAATACCCCTGGGAATCTTTTATTATTTTTGAGATTGTATATTTATGCAAAGAAGAATCAATATTAAGTAGCTTTAATGAATCTGGAGAAAAATATTCATAAGTATATATTTTATTATTATGGTCAATTATATATATACTATCATTAATATTAGAAATTCCAGTAATTTTATTAATATTAATGTCCTTATTTATATTTTTAAATTTCTGTGTCTGTAAATCAAAAATAATTAATTCTCCAGTTGCAAATTTTATCCATAATTTGCTATCAACAACTATTGAACCCACAGCATATTTCCTATTATAGGATAAAGTAGTATTATAAAATTTATTATTTGCTTTATTATAGTATATTAGCCTGTCCGAAAAAACCATCCAGATTTTATCTTCCTGTTTATGAAAAAAAACAGCCTGATATACTTCCTTATTTAAGATTTTTGTAAAAGTATTATAACTATTGTTATTTAAATCATATTTTATTATAGAACGTTCTGTTCCTACCCAGAGAGTATTTTTATCTTTCAATATTGCCCAGATGCTATTATCTTTAGGATGCTCAAATTTATAATAAAATATATTAAACGTTCTAATTTGATATATCCCCTTAGAATCAGTTAAAATCCATACATTATTTTCATTATCTACTAATATATCAGTTATAGTTGCATATTGTAAAGGAAGCCCTTTTTGATTTATAAAATTATATATTATTCTGTAATTATTGTTTAAATCAATATATGATAGTCCTTCTTTAACATATATTACCCATATTCTCTGGTTTGTTGAATCCCAGTAGACATTATAAATATCATTAAATAATAGCCCATCTTTTTTTGTTATATGCTTTTTAGTTTTATTTTTTAAATTATATATATACAATCCACCATAATAAGTTTTTATTAATATTTGAGTTTGGTTAAGTTGTATAATATTATCTATATAAATAGATTTATTTTTTGATAAAACAATGCTATCAATAATAGCAAATTTTTCATCTTCTCTTTTTAAAATAAGAATAGATTTCTCTCCACCAGCCCAATATACAGAATCTTGTAGCAGCGAAATAGAGTATACATTTTTCTTATAGTTTTTTATATTGATTTTTTTTATAGTATCATCTTTTATATAAAAAAGTTCATAAGAATAATTTCTTAACCATATTTCCCCATTAGATAATTGAAATATTTTACCAATGTCATTACGAGATTTCTCAGAGCTTAAATATTTCTGAGATAAAGTAAAAACTTTAACTGAATTATCTTTTTTATTTAAAAAACTTATTTTGCCATTCCTATGTCCAAACCATAAATTTCCATTAAAATCTTTATAAATATAGTAGGTGGCATTCTCAGCAATTCCGTTATCTATGGTAATATCCTGAAAATTCACTCCATCAAATTTTGATACACCACCTAAAGTGGCGAAATAAATAAAACCAGAATCATCCTGAACAGCAGAATAAATCTGCATTGCTAATAAACCATCTCTTACTGTTATATGCTTTATATCAAATTGTTGAGATAACCCTATCTGGTATAAAAAAAATAATAAAAAGATTACAAATAATTTAAAATTTTTCATAAAAATATCATATATTGGAATATAAATAGCACAAAAATACAAGATTTAATAATTATAGCATAAATAGATCAGCTCTTTAATAGATGAAATTGCAAGCCCAACGGATGTATCAGCAGCGCCATAATAAATATAAACTTCGCTCTCATCTTTTGCAAAGTTATCAGAATCATATTCTTTAACTATCATTCCTGAAGGGAAAATAACATTTGGCACCTGACCAACAGTTTCATATAATTCGCGTGGTTCTAAAATATTACATTTCCCACGAGCAATTACTTTTGAAGGGTCATTAAGATCCAAAAGTATTACACCAGCCTGATAAATTGGTTGATAATGTAATGCAATACCATGATAAATATGCAACCATCCATGCCTTGTTTTAATAGGAGGAGGTCCGGAACCTATTAATTCATCCCAATAATGAAATCTTCCAGCAAAAACAGGGGCAATATAATTCCAATGTAGTAAATCATCAGATTCCGATAAAAAGACCTGAGTACCGGTTTTAGGCCCACCTTCAACCTGAAATTTATTTGGCCTTTCAAGACGCATATATTTGCCATTAATTTTTTCCGGGAAAAGAACACCATTTCTAACATCATTTTCTGAGACAATACCCATAAATTCAAACTGTTCAAAATCTTCTGTTTGCGCAAGTCCTAATTTACAACCTTCTTCCATATCCATTGCAAACATTATATAATAAAAATTATCTATTCTTGTAATCCTTGCATCATAACAATGATATATTTTTTCTTTTACCTCCTCAATACCTTTGAATTCTACAATTTTATTTTCAACAGAAAAATTTATTCCATCTTCACTATTTGCCATTACAAAAAATGTTTCTCGGGCTCTATTTTGGATTCTTAACATTAATTTGATAATATCATTATATTTTGTTGCTCCGGGATTAAATACAGAAGATGGATCTTTTATATAAGATTTTATTTCTGGAATATTTTCTCTTTTAATAATTGGATTATTTTTATATCTTTCCATATTACTCCTTTTTTTGTTTAATATTAAATAATTTTTGCCATGATGTCAAGTTAAATTGTTTTGTCAATTTTTTGTCAAATTTTTGTCAATTTATTTATCAAATTTAAATTTATTTATCAAAAGGTATATATTTTTTTATCTTATTAAAAAAATTAAAAATTTTCCAAAATTTTAACAAAAACATATTGATTTTTATTTCTGTTATATTTAATATTTACATTTAGCAAATATTTAAAAAAACAAAGTTAAAAAAAACAGGATTAGGAAAAAAACAGGGAGGCTATCAATGTACTATGAAACGTTAGCAAAAGTTATTGATGTTGATCCTGACAAATGTGTGAATTGTCATTCCTGCATAGCAGCATGTCCGGTTAAATTTTGCAATGACGGCTCAGGAGATCATGTTGAGGTTAATCAAAATTTATGTGTTGGGTGTGGTAGTTGTATTTCAGCATGTAAACATGATGCGCGATATATAATTGATGATATTGATATATTTATAAGAGATATTAAATCAGGGAAAGAAATTATTGCGATTGTAGCTCCAGCAATCGCATCAAATTTCCCTAATAACTTTCTTAAAATAAACGGATGGCTGAAACATATTGGTGTGAAGGCTATTTTTGATGTTAGCTTTGGCGCAGAATTAACTATAAAATCATATTTGGAATATATTAAGGAAAATAAGCCCCAAACAGTTATAGCTCAGCCATGCCCGGCTCTGGTTACCTATATCGAAATTTATCATCCGGAATTAATTCCTTATCTGGCACCAGCACATAGCCCAATGCTCCATACAATTAAAATGGCTAAAAGGTATTATCCACAATATAAAAATGCAAAAGTATTGGTTCTTTCACCATGCGTTGCAAAAAAACGGGAATTTGAAGAAACAAAACTTGGAGACTATAATGTTACTTTTATATCATTATATAATTACTTCAAAAAACATAACATAAATATTAACCAATATAAAGAGGTGGGGTTTGATAATCCTTATCCAGAAAGAGCTGTTTTATTCTCTTCTCCGGGTGGCTTAATGCGAACTGCTTTAAGAGAAAATGGGGATTTGCTATATAATACCAGAAAAATAGAAGGTCCGCCTCTTATATATGAATATTTATCAAAACTGCACAAAGATATAAAAAATAAAATTTCTCCTTTACTCGTTGATTGTTTGAATTGTGAAGCAGGTTGTAATGGAGGGCCCGGGACATTAAATTTTTATAATGAAAATATAACAGCTGATGAGATGGAATATTTAAAAGAAAAAAGAAAAGATAAAATGATAAAATTTTATGAATCTAAGAAAACAATATTTAAATCCTATAAAAAAGTTGTTAAAGATGTAATAAATAAATATTGGGAAAAAGATTTATATAATAGAAATTATGTAAATAGATCAGCAAATAATACTATTAAAACTCCTTCTCAAAATGAATTAAATGCTATTTATAAACAAATGGGTAAGGAAAAAGAGGAAGATTTTCTTAATTGTATGTCCTGCGGATATGGGAGCTGCGAACAAATGGCTATAGCCATTTATAATGGTTTGAATAAGCCTGAAAATTGTTACCGTTATAAAGAAGTGCTTTTGGCAAATGACACAAAACTACTTGAAGAAGAACATCAAAAGCTTTTATTAGCGGAAGAAGAAAAGAAAAAAATTGAAGAAGAAGCTAAAGAAAGAATTAATTTATTACTGGGAAACGTTATTGACAAGTTAGTTAATTTGCAAAAGATATCTACAGATTTTAGAAATCAAATTGCAACTTTAGCAGAAGAAACTTCCAAGTCTTCATCTGTTGTTAATAATTTTAATTATATCATAGATTCTATTACTGATATTGCAGAGCAAACAAATCTTTTGGCATTGAATGCTTCCATAGAAGCAGCTCGTGCCGGGGACGTTGGCAAAGGCTTTGCAGTTGTTGCTGATAATGTCCGAAAATTAGCAGAAAATGTCCAGGTAGAGGTTAAGAAAATAGATCCTTACACTAAAGATGTAAAAAATGTGTTTGATAATATCATACATAAAATAGGAATGACAATAACAGAATTTAATAGTATATTTAATATTACTGAAAGCATTTTAAAAGAAGTAAAAGAAATCAAAAACGAACATAATTAGAAAGAATAAATAGAAATCATATCTATTTTATAGATTTTTATAAATAAAAATAAAATTATGGTTTCATAAATTTATATTTATAAATACAAAATAATCTTTATATAAAAAAAAATTTATTATATTTTCTTATAAAAAAATACATTTTTATAACCGCATTAAATGAAGGATTAATGCCTCCTATTTTTTTATTTGACTAATATTTTTTAATCCAGTAATATAAATATAGAAAGAAAGGTAGTAATTATTGTTAAACTCACAACAAGGAGGAAGCCATGAAACATCTTGGCAAAAATATAATTTTTCTTATAACATTTTTGTTAGCCCTAAACGAGCTAATTTATGCGCAAGCAGATTTAGCAATAACTGATGTTAATTTTAATAGTGCAAATAACAAATTCGTGACAATCAATATCAATATATTAAATGTAGGTCCAGACGATGCAAATAGTTTTTTAATTAATGCTTACTATAATGATAACTTGCTTACTTCAGAAAAAGGGAGAAAACTAAAAAAGAACAAAAATGCAAATTTCCAAATTAAATGGAATGTTTCTAATTTACAATCTGGCGAATATAATATCAAAATAGAAATAACTAACATATCCCCTGAGGATAACAATAATTCTAATAACTTCTATGAAACTTCTTATAATATTGAAAAAGGAGTACCCGATTTAACTGTATCCGAACTTACAATTAATGAACAAAATAATGATCAAGTGATGATAAATGCTGTCATTAATAATGTAGGGGATGGAGATGCTGACTCATATCAGGTTTCATTCTATTATAATAAAATAGAAGAAAATGATGATTCTTCAGAAG
>CAYLKS010000023.1:13137-45015 GCA_964384205.1 uncultured bacterium
ATTCTTCAGAAGGCACTTTAATAACAACTTATTCGGGTAAAATGCTTAAAGCTGGGCAAGTAAAAAAAGTTGGCCCAGTAAAATGGGATTATAGTACTTTATCCAATGGAACTTATTACATTACAGCAATTATTAAGAATGTTAATCCAACAGAATCAGATTCTACTAATAATAGCACAGGAATAGAATACACTTTACCATGTGCTGATTTGTATGTGTATGATGTCGATTTTTCTCCTGGTGAAGGAATAGCTAAAATAGGACATCCAACAAATATAACTGTAAAAATTAAAAATAAAGGAAAAAGAAAAGCTAATTCATGCAAAATTGGTATTTATTACGGCCTTACTCCACAAGATACTTCCGCTAATCCAAATTTATCAGAACCAATTGGAGGTAGTTTATTATCAGTTGGGCCTATTAATCCTGATGATCATTCTATTACTCCTGTCCATGTACAATGGAATTCTGATGGATTAGAAGCCGGCGTTGTATATCCTGTTTATGTTGTTATTACAGATGCTAATCCGGAAGAATGCGATACTACTAATAACACCTATATAACTTCTTATTATTTTCAAGCTGACAATGATTCAACTGTAAAAGACTCTTCATCTGTTGATTCACTGTCTTTTTCTTTAATATCTCCTTCTATTAATGATACTATTGCAGATACAATTGCTACTTTTACATGGGAAGCCTTACCCGTTTCTGATTCTACTAACTCTTCATGCGTTAATTATACTTTATATATTGATGTTGATAGCTCTTTTTCAAATCCAGTAGTTATTGATAGTATATCAACAACTGAATATACTTATAGTGGATTAGAAAATGGTTTAACTTATTACTGGAAAGTACTTGCTACTGATTGCAATGGAAACCAAGTATGGAGCAATGAAACCGATTGGTACTTTGTAGTCAAAACTATATCCCAAGAAGGATTTTCTCTTATATCTCCTGCTAAAAAAGATACATTACTAACTTTAACTCCTACTTTTACATGGGAAGCCTATGTACCTTTTGATAGCAATAGCCAAGTATATTATACTCTTTATTATAGTAAAGATAGCGCATTCTCTGACGTCAATATAATAGATTCTATAACTCAGACATTTTATGTTTTAACTGATTCTCTTGAAGATAGTACAACATATTACTGGAAGGTAAAAGCCTATGACAATAATGGAAACGAGGTATGGAGCAGACAATTAGATTGGTATTTTTATATTCTAAATGTACCTTATGTGACTTTAGAACTTGACAATATAGACGCCTTCATAGGAGATACAGCTGTAATTCCTCTCAAATTAGATAATATTTCAAATAATAATATTGAGGTTGCCGCATTACAGTTAAAATTAAATTTTAACCCAGACATAATGTCTTTTATTGATGCTTTGCCTACAGAACGCATTTCTGATATGATAATTTCTACTTCTTCAGATTCAAATTTTATATCGTTAACTATGTTTTATACTACTTTAAAGTATATAGAGCCTGATACTGGAGCAATTGTTAACTTATTATTTGCTATGAACTCAGAGATAGATTCTTTGCCTTATTCTGCAGATTTAAAATTTGCTTCTTCATTAGTTTCGGATATTAATGGTTCAGCAGTTCATTCAGTAAATATAGATGGGAAAATTTTTATAAAGCCTTTATTATACTTCTCATTATTATCTCCAAAACCAGATAGTTTAGTTTATGCAAAAAATGTTGAATTTAAATGGGAACCATTACAGGGCAAGGAGATTATAGATTCTTCTTATATTTTCTATACTCTATATGTAGATACTGCGGAAGATTTCCAAAATCCAATAATTATCGATAGCATTTTCTCTACAAAATATATTTTAGATAGTTTAACAAATAATAAATACTTTTGGAAAGTCTCAGCTACCGATTGTAATAATAATAATGTATGGAGCTTACAACAAAATTGGTCATTTATATTTGAAAAAGATACTACTAATTACACATCAAGCTTTGCTCTTTTATCTCCTGAAAAAAATGATACAATAACTACTTTGACACCTACTTTTCAATGGGAAGAATTTTCTCCAGCTGATACAGGAGCTAATGTTGTTTATATAATCTATATTAGTGAAGATAGCTCTTTTACAGAAGGAATGATAATTGACACTACAGATTCAACAGTGTATACTTCTTCTCAGATTTTATCAGATTCTACTATTTATTATTGGAAGGTAAAAACCTGTGATAATAACGGAAATGAAGTATGGAGTACTCAGACAGATTGGTATTTTTACACATTATCACAAAAAGAAGAAACAGGAATAACATTAGAATTATCAGATGCAACAGCTAAACCTGGAGATTCTGTATCACTATATTTAAAAATCAATAATCTTTACACAAAACTTTCAGGAGTAGAACTTGAGTTAAATTTTGATAATAATAAATTAAACTTTCAAAATATCGATATCATAGATAGAATAAATGAAAATAATCTTTCTATATCAAATGATTCAAATAAGATTTTTATAACAATCCTTTGTGACTCTTCAAATTTCATTGAGCAGGATACAGGAGAGATATTAAAGTTAAATTTTGTAATAGACTCTTCAATAACTGACTTAAGAGATACAGTAAATGTCGTTTTTATAAGTGCAAAATTAACCGATATTAATGGAGCTGAAATAAATACAGCTACAGATGATGGTATAATAATAATTGAATCATTCTGTTATGGAGATTTGAATAATGATCAAATAATAGATTTTCTTGATATAGAAATACTATCACAGATAATAAAAAATGAGATCATTCCAAATGAATATCAACTAATTGTGGGAGATATTAATCAAGATGGTAATATTGATGTATTGGATTTACTGTTGTTGATTAATATGGTATATGGTAAGCGTGATAATAATACTAATTTAGCATTATTAAAAAGATTAGGAATTAATTCCCCTAATCTGTATGCAGACAAATTTAACCTTGAACAAAATTACCCAAATCCTTTTAATTCCAGAACAGTTATAGGCTTTAGTCTTCCAGAAGAATCCCAGGTTAGCATTATTATATATAACTTAACAGGTCAGGTTGTAAAAGAATTAGTGAATAGTCATTTCACAGCAGGATATCATAAAATAGTATGGGATGGACGTGATAAATACGGAAGAAATGTCCCAAGCGGAGTTTACTTATATCGTATTAAAACAGAAAAATATACAAAAAATAAATCAATGATATTATTAAGATAAAAAATAATAAGAGGGGGTATTCCCCCCTCTTAAATATATATTTATTGGAAGATCTTTGTAATTTTTTAACAATTACAACATGATATTTTTTGATTTTAATTATATATATCAATTTAATTTTAATTTAATTGACAAATATGAGTAAAAATTTTATTTTAGATTTATAACAAAGGAGTAGTATTATGAAAAAAGTAATAGACTTAAGATCGGATACTGTAACTTTACCAACTGATGAAATGAAAGAAGCTATATTGGAAGCACCTTTAGGTGATGATGTATTAGAAGAAGATCCAACTGTTAATAAATTAGAAGAACTTGCCGCAGATATTATGGGAAAAGAAGCGGCTTTACTTGTTCCTTCTGGAACTTTTGGTAATCAGCTTGCGTTATTCACTCATTGCAACAGAGGCGATGAAGTTATATTATCTGAAAATTCTCATATTGTCCAGCATGAAGTAGGTGCGGCATCTATTATAGCTGGAGTTCAACTTCGAACTATTTCTTCTCAAAAAAGCTATATTATATGGGATGAAATTAAATCAAGAATAAGAGAATTTGAAGATATTCATTTTCCAGAAACTAAATTAATAGAATTAGAAAATGCCTTATCTAATGGAGATGTCATGCCTCTTGAAGATATGGAAATAATCTACGAAAATGCTAAAAAGAACAATATTAATATTCATCTGGATGGAGCAAGAATTTTTAATGCAGCAATATATTTGAATGTTGATGTAAAAGAAATTACTCAGTACACAGATTCTGTAATGTTTTGCCTTTCAAAAGGACTTGCTGCTCCTGTTGGTTCAATACTGGCGGGGACAAGCGATTTTATTAAAAAAGCAAGAAAGAAAAGAAAAGTCATGGGCGGAGGTATGCGTCAGGCTGGTATAATTGCCGCTCCTGGAATAATAGCTTTGACTAAAATGGTTGATAGATTAAAAGAAGATCATGAAAATGCAAAACGTTTAGCGGCAATTTTTGCTAAATTCGAAGATATATTTGAGGTGGATATAGATAGAGTTAAAATAAATATGCTTTTTATAAAAATAAAAAATAGCAATTATCCAGAAACAGAAAAGAAATTTATTAATATTCTATTAAAATACAATATATTAACATATCCCCCTGAGGGAGGATTTATCAGATTTGTAACCCATAAAGATGTAACAGCTGAAGACATTGGTTATATAGAAAAAATTTTTCCTCAAATAATAAACGAATTATAATATAAAAAACTTGATTTTTTAAAAAAATTTCTTATAATTAATTAAATTTATAAACTAACCAACTAAAAAGAGGAAGGTAGTTATGAGAAAAGCTGTTCCAATTTTTTTAGCGTTTTTAGTTATGGGGTTTGGAGATGCAGTAGGACCATTTGTTGGTCTTGCTAAAAATGAATTTAATTTAAGTAATACTTTGGCTTTTATTATTCCGTTTATGGGTTTTATAATGTTCGGGCTTCTTTCTGTTCCAATGGGAATTTTTCAGGATAGAAAAGGTAAAAAGTTTACACTGCTATTAGGACTTGTAATTGCTTTTTTAGGTTTAATTATCCCTATTTTTGGTTTAAATTCTTTTCCCAGATTTTTATTTACAGTATTATTATTAGGAATTGGTGCTACTATTTTGCAGGTTGCTGGTAATCCTATTATGAGAGATGTTTCTGCTGAGGGGAAATATTCAAGAAACTTATCATTAGGGCAATTTATAAAAGCTATCGGTTCTTTATCTGGTCCTATTATTCCTGTTATTGCTTCAAGATATTTTAATACTGATTGGAAAATTATGTTTCCAATATATTCAATTTTTATTTTAATTACAATCATAAGTGTAGCAACTTTAAAAGTTGAAGAAAAAAAGTATGAGAATCAAAAACCTGCAAGTTTAAAATCTTGTTTATCTTTACTTAAAAATAAATATGTTTTGCTAATGGTAATAGCTATATTCGTTTATGTAGGAGCAGAAGTATGTATGAGTTCTGGAATTCCTATTCACTTAAAATCTAAATTTGGCATTGATATTCAGAAATTAGGGCTTTTAGGAACAGGATTATTTTTTACTGCTTTGATGATTGGAAGATTTTTAGGAGGAATTATCTTAAATTGGTTAAAAGCTGAGAAATTTTTTATTATAACATCTGTTATATCAATTATCTCTATTTTAGGTTTGTTCACAAGTTCTCAGGTAGTAGTGCTTATTAGTGTAATTTTAATTGGTTTAGGTTTTGCAAATATTTTCCCATTGGTATTCTCAATAGCAGTCGAACATATGCCAGAAAAAACCAATGAATTATCTGGCCTTATGGTGACAGCTATTGTTGGTGGAGCAATTCTACCTCCTATTATGGGTTTTATTTCAGATAAAACATCTACAACCATAGGTTTTGTAGTGCCTTTATTTGCGATTTTATACGTAACCTGGGTTGCATTGTATAATCTTAAAAAGGAAAATTAATATGAATTATAATAATGATAAAAGAATTGTAATGACTCTTGATGCTGGCGGTACCAATTTCGTATTTTCAGCAATTCAAGCAAATGAAGAAATTATTGAACCTATTAAGTTACCATCACAGCCTAAAGATTTGGATAAATGTTTGAATACCATAATAGATGGGTTTAAACAAGTTGAATCTAAATTAAAAGAAAAACCTGTTGCTATTAGTTTTGCATTTCCGGGACCTGCTGATTATAGAAAAGGTATAATTGGAGATTTACCCAACTTACCTGCATTTAGAGGTGGAGTGGCATTAGGCCCTATGCTTCAAGAAATTTTTAATATGCCAGTTTTTATTAATAATGATGGAAATTTATTTGTATATGGCGAAGCTATTTCAGGATTATTACCCTATATAAATAATCTATTAGAAGAAGCTGGCTCTCCCAAAAGATATGAAAATCTCTTTGGTATAACTCTTGGAACAGGCTTGGGGGGTGGATTTGTACATAATAATGAATTGTTAATTGGTGATAATTCATGTGCTGCTGAAATCTGGATATTACGTCACAAATTAGAAAAAAACTTAAATGCAGAAGAAGGCGCAAGCATAAGAGCAGTAAAAAGAAATTATGCTAAATTAATTGGTATCCCTTTTGAAGAGACTCCAGAACCTAAAGAGATATATGAAATAGCTAAAGGGTTAAAAGATGGAGATAAAGAAGCTGCAAAAAAATCATTTGAAATGATGGGCGAGGTAGCAGGCGATGCTATTGCTAATGCTATTACTATTTTAGATGGACTTGTAGTAATTGGTGGCGGCTTGTCCGGTGCACATGAATTTTTTATGCCTGCTATTATTGATGAATTAAATAGCACTTTTGACCAAATCAACGGTGGTACTGTCCCAAGATTAGAAATCACTGCTTTTAATCTTGAAGACAAAAAACAACTAAATAAATTCCTTAAGGGCGATACTAAAACTATTAAAGTTCCTTTCTCCGATAAAACAGTTCAGTATGACCCGCTCCAGAGAATAGGAGTCGGTATATCAAAATTAGGTACTGAAAAAGCTGTTGGCATTGGAGCTTATGCCTTTGCTTTAAATCAATTAGATAATAATTAATTTTTTCAATACTTCGCAAGATAAAGCAGAGATGTCTTTACATCTCTGCTTTTTTTATTGGAATAAAAAATTACAATAAAAATAAAATTTTACGGAAAACCAGGTAAATTCAGTTTGATGTAGACCCTAAAATTATTTTGCCAGCTATTGGGAATACAATTTTTAAATTATAATAATTTGCATAAGCAAATTGTTTAATTCGTTTTTCTTTAAAGATTGTATTTTTTATATTAAATTCAAGAAAGAATAATGTTGATAATTTTGTTTTAAAAGCAAATTCATTGATACTTTTAAATGTCTCTTTCCCTGTAAAATATTTTTCAATATCAGATTGAAAATAAAAAGAAAATAATTTTAAATAAGGCAATGTCAATTCATTTAATTTTAATCTTACACTCAATCCCAGCTCTGATTTTTTAATATTTTCTACAGGTTGATAACAGGTTAAACCCGGAATTACAGATAATTTATTTCTTTTAAATTCAAAACCGAACTTTTCATTCCATGATTTAAAATCAGCTCTATTTTTAAATCTTTCTACAGGTGCTTTAAAACTAACTAAAAATATAGCGGATTTAAAATTTTTATGTTTTATAAAATTTGATAAGGTTATTTCATAAGTCATTAAATTAGAAACAGGTATTGAATACTTAAATAAATCATTAATATTATTTAATCTACTTTTTTCATAATTGAAGTAATGATAAAAATTTATATTCATAAAGTCCATTTCTAAATTTAAATAAAATTTATTCTCAAATTCTAAGCTCACATTTTTCTGCTTTTCTCCCGGGAAATTAGAATAATTATTAACATTATTTACTGTATTAACCTTAAATTGAATTATTGCTGGATCAATTCGCCATTTGAGATAACTTAATTTATTTTCTACAAGATTTTGATCAGACATTTTTAAATTATTTATAAATTCATCTATCAAATTTTTATAAACTTTTATATCCTTTACTTCTTCTGGACTGGAAAATTCTGATTTGTAGATATTTTTATCGATTAATATAGAATATAATTCATTATCTTTTATTGATGCTTTATTTATTTTATAAACAAAGTATTTTTTATTATTTATTAATGTTTTTAGTTTTTTGCCATTAATTTTTAATCTAAGTAAGAGATCAGATATATTTAAAAACGCAGAACGTGGAAGTGGCATTCTTGATAAAAATTGTGTAGTATCTTTGAAAAATGAAGTGTTAAAATCATTATAATTAAGTAGTAAAAATTCATATTTGATTTTTGTTGACAGAAAAATGCTCAATAATTTAAAAAAATCATTCTGAGAAAAATGATTAAGTTTTTTATATATTTCTTCATCTTTCTTTGAAATTTTCCTTTTTATTTGTTCCTGGATTATTTTGGCAAGTTCAGGATAATATTCCGTCGAATTTATTTTAAAAGATTTTTTTTGAAAAAAGAAAAAATTATCTATATTTTTTTCTATATAACCTTTTTTTACTACAAAATTTGTTTTTTCTATTGAAGATAAGCCTATATTTTGTCCATCAGATAAAAATTTTAAAGTCGTGTACCCATCAAAATTTTTAATATTATAAAATATGATAGAATCCTGTTTTATTATGCCTTCATTTGCTATTGTTGAATCAAATACTATTAAAGGAATAGTTGCTATACTCAATTTATTTTCTTTTAGAAAATTATTTGTTTCATTTATTGTATTGTCAGATATAATTATTTTATAATTGCATTTATCATTTAAAAAATTATTAAAAGAAGAAACAATTTCTTTCTTATCGTCTTTTAGGAAGTTAGTCAAATGTGGCATTACGAAAATATTAATTTTAAAATAAACATCATTTAATAGAAGAGACTTCGTAAAATATCTGTTAAAAAACGGAGTTTTAAATTTAGTAATTGGCCCGAAAAAGATTGGTAGCATTTTATAAAATGTTTTACTATCCAATAATTCATATTCATCATAATTTAAGCATATCCCATCAACCCCGGACAATTCATAAAAAGAATAAATTTTTGAATAAAACTCATTACTAAAAAAATTAAAAACACTATTTCTAAAATTATTACCTATATCTATTACAATATCATTGTAATCAAAAGAGTTTCTAATATCATAAAGTATAAAATTTCCAACAAATACGCCGGTACTTTTAAAAATACTATTTTTTTTAAAAATAGTATGAGTTATAACAATATTAAATTTGTTATTTGGATAAATTTTAGAATTAAGAATAAAAATACTTATCAATAATATTAATAATTTCCTCATACAAAACCTCATTTGTTCCTATTACACTATTTTCTTCTAACCACAAATGTTCACGCTTAAAATTAGTTATTATACCGCCAGCTTCTTCTAATATTAATTTCCCAGCTAAAAAATCCCATGGTTTTAGATAAGCCTCCCAGAAATAATCATATCTACCACATGCAGTATATGCAATATCCAGTGCAGCAGAGCCACATCTTCTTATACCTTTTGATTTCAGAAATAATTCTTTAAAACTTCCTAAATATTCATCTATAAAATGATGTACTTTAAATGGAAAGCCGGTAGCACCAAAAGCATTTTGTAACTTTTGAGTTTTACTGATAAATATTCGTTTATTATTAAAAAAACTTCCCAATTTTTTTTCAGCATAAAAAAATTCATCTAATAATGGATTATAGATAGCGCCTAAATACAACTCATTATTTTTTATAAGAGCAATTGAAATACAAAAATGAGGTATTCCAGAAATAAAATTAGTAGTGCCATCTAAGGGGTCAATAACCCATATCAGTTCAGAATTAATATTTTTTTCACCACTTTCTTCTGCTAAAAAGCCAGAATTGGGAAAATGTTTTAAAATCATATTTTTAATCATTTCTTCTGATTTTGTATCAACATAAGTAACAAAATCATTTCTGGTTTTAACTACAATATCATTATCAGAAACCTTATTAAAATGTTCTAATAGAAAATATCCTGCTTTTTTAGAAATATCGTATATTATGTTAGAATATTGCAATTACTATCCTCCTTTTTAGAAATCAGTTTTAAAACGCAATCCTATTTTATAATTACCATCAAACTTTTTTTCTCCTATAATAGAAAAATTATCATCTAAATAATATTCAATAGAAACACTTTTTTCACTGGTAAGAGTAAGTTTGCCCTTATAGGAAATAAAAAGTTTTGGAGTAATATATTTTCCTATTTGAAGATCTGAAAACCTTAATCTATCAATTATTTCTGAAAATCCAGATGTTTCTTGCTGTTCATTTGAATTAAATTTAAATTGATCAAAGCCCAATTTTTGAACACCGACTTGAGAAATTTTTTGCATTAATATATTAGACACAATATTTTCTGCTTGATTAGATATATTGTTTTTTTGAACATTCTCTGTTATAGTACCAAAGAAATATTTAATAATTTCTTCTCGTGATAATACAATAGGATAGCTTGTAAAATCAAATTCCGGATTTTGTAATGTTCCTCTAAAATATAAAGTAATATTCAGATCTTTTACTTTTGTTGTAGCATTTATATCAAATTCTGGATTTAATTTATTTGCTTCTGTAAATTTAATCTGCCCTTTGTTTATTTTAAAATTATACCCATATACATAGATTTCTCCTCTTTTAACATCTAAGGTACCATATATTTCAGGCATTTCTTTAAAATCTTCAAGCCAGATTTTTATATCACCACTAGCCTCCAAATTAACATACTTATTTTTAATCCAAAAATTATTTGGAAAATGTAATGTGATATTATAAAATACATATATAGAATCATCGGGAGAAGCTATGTATTCGCTAAAATCATCAGTTAAATTAAATTCTTTGAAATATAAATCTCCTTTAATATATGGTAAGTCTTTAAGCTTTGAAATATTTACTTTACCATTTATTATGAAATCACTTCTTATAGGCAGGTAACGTAAGAATAAATTCTTGAATTCACTATTTAGCATAAAATTCAAATCACTTATACATATTTTACCGTCTCCTAAAATATTATTCTTTACCTTCTTCTTTTTTTTGAATAAACTAAAAAGAGAAAATCTCTTTTTGCTTTTAATCTCCTCTGTATTTGCTGATATTTTATTGATAATTACCGAATCATCTTTAAAAATAATATCTGCCTTAAAATTACTTATTTTGTTATCTAAAAAAGAAAAATACAAATCTGTTGAGTCAATAACCATATCTCCATTCAATTTGATTTTACCTTTATTACCCTTTATACTGGTATTCAATTTAAAATTTCCCGAAATCATATATAAACTATCGATAAATTCAGATAAAATCATCGGAATCTGACCATCTCCTGACAAAATAAAATCATAGTTTAAAGTATAAGGATCAAGTTCACCTTTTAAAATAAAATTATTATCAGGGTTGTCAATAGTCAATTTTTGTAAAGAAATGAGGTTCCCATCAGAAGTTACATTGATATTAATACTATCTATAAAGTAATTATATAGAAAAAAATCTTTTATTCTTATATCTGAATTTATTTTGATTTCAGAACTGGAATCTATTTCTATTTGTGATGAAAAATCTAATATACCTTCTTCAATAGGCAATTCATAATCTAATATATTGGACAGCTCCGAAGTTAAAGACATTATCCCTATATCATCTGATGTAATATTAAAACTTCCTGAAGAATTTAAAATATTATAAAAACCTGCACCTTTTATAAGTGTTAGTGTGTCTAATGCAAGATTTATCTCAGGCAAGACAAGATTATATGAACTATCAATTGTGGCATTTTCTCTCATAGAAAGCTTGAAATTAAGTACATCATATTTAATCTTACTATCATTCAATTTTAATGTATATGGAAACTTCAAAAAATCAAATACACTATTTAACGAGACATAGTCTCTATTATTTAATTTTATTATTATAGGATTTAATAACAATCTCTTCTGCCCTATAAGCTGTAGATTTGCAAAAATATCAGGTAATAAAATTTTATTATTTTCATATAATCCTTTTATGTGAAATCTAAAATTGCCGGATTTTAAATTCGTTATATCAAAATTTTCACCCATTAGAATAATTTTGTTTAAGCTTAATGTATCAATAGTGAATTTATCAGCAAAAACCATAAAACCCAGTTTATAAAAATTTTGAAGAGTATTCTGTATGCTAAAATCTATTTTTAATGAATCAGTTGTTATATAATACTCATCGATTGAAAATTGATTATGGGGATTTTCAAGTTTTCCAGAAATATCAAGTAAATTTTTCTCAAAATTATAATAACCGAAAATATTGAGGTTATAATCAAATATGTTTATATTGAAATTTTTAATCAGAGCATTATTATTATCAATATTTATATTATTGCTTACTTTAACTTTGATTATATTGTTTTTCACATATTGTTGTATAATAAAATTTGTCATTATTTCACCGCTTAATTTTTTTATATTAAAATCAGAAAATTTGATATTACCTTTTACTTTTGTATTATTCAATGAAAATTTAGGAGGAAACCGTTGAAGGTTTATATTTGACATTAGAACTAAAATATTATTTTTAAATTTGTAATTTAAAAATAAATTAAGTGAATTTTTCTGATTTAAAATATCTAAATTTGATATAGAAATAATATCATTTTTAAAGATTATATTGTTACTTTTAATATGTATTGGAGCATTATATAAACTAATTCCATTAAATTTTAAAGAATCTATTTTTATTAAAGAATTATTTTGGACAACATTTCCCATTAAAGAAAGATGATTTATTGTTATCCCTTCTATTGGTTTTATTTTGTATATTTTTGTTATGTCATTTAAGCTTAGATTATACAATATGTTGATGGGGAAAATGTTACCCTTTAGATTGGCCTGAAAATTGTTATCATTGGTTGCAATATTTAATTTAAATGGGAATTGATTTTTTGTAACTATGGATAATTTTATTTTTGATGGTGATATTTTCATATTATTGAACATAATTTCGCTTATCTTTGAAGATAGAAAAAAATTAGCATTTTTTGATATTTGAAGATTTAATTTTATAGGTTGTTGTAATAAATTATTTACTTGAATTTTTTCTATATCAATTTGAAAATCAGGAATAATTTTCAATAAGTTCTCTATTTGTTCTTTTAACATATTAAGACTAAAATCTTTTTTAGAATTAGAACATTTGTTTGATGAAATAAAAAGAGCCTGTATACTCTTATAATCTATAAAAACCTTTGAAACATCTATGTTATATTCATTCGTATCTTCTTTTACAATAATTTTATTCACATTAAATATAGAGATATTTTTAGATTTTATATTAAGGGAATTAATAAAGAAAGTTTTATCTGAAAGGTTCCAGTAACCTGAATATTCAATATCAATCGGAATTTGAAAATATTTCTGTAAATTTAGATTTACATTATGATGTAGAATAAAAACTGAAAAGAAAAAAATCCAGAAGGATAACTTAATAAGTAAAAGTACAGATGCAAAAATATAATAAAAAAATTTAAGAACAACCCTCATAAATATAAAATCCCACGTTATTCGCTAATTTAATATAAATGATAAAAATTTAAAATTCAAGATTTTTATTAAGTAAAAAATTAACTATTCTTTTGGAACTATTCCCATCAGGATATTTCCAAAATTTCTTATATAGATTTAAATATTTCCCACCTATAGTGAGCTGATCAAGATTTTCAATTGTTTTTAAAAATCCGTTGAATGTTTTTACAATAGGTTCTGGTACAAAATCCTCATAATTAAAATATAATTCACGCATTTTTAAATAATTATCTAAATCAAAAGGATACATAATAATAGGCTTTTTCAATAATAAATAATCAAAATATATAGAAGAATAATCTGTAATTAAAACATCAGTAAATGGTAAAAAAGGATAAATATCAAATTTAGCCTGTAATATCTTAATATTACTTTTTTCTTGAAAAGTTTTTAAACTATTGTCATTAGGATGCAATTTTAACACCAATAAAGCATTTTGTTTTTTTAATATTTGATTTAATTCTTGTATATCGGGAAATGCTGCATTAAGAAAATTATAATGATCATCTCTCCATGTAGGCATATAAATTAATACTTTGCTAAATTGTTGGGTAAAAAATATAAGCTTATTAAGATAAGAAGGTTCGAATTTGTTTATATGCTCCAGTAATTTTGCCTTTGATTTAAAAAAAATATCAGTTCGAGGATACCCTAATATAGGGCAGTTTTGTAAAGGAATACGGAAAGCTGAAGAAAATAGAGTGGTTGTTATTTCTGATGTCGATAAAACGAAATGTGGTTTTTTATAAAAGTAAGGTTTAAAAATTTTTGTATATAACTTCGGATTTCTGAACCTTTTAGCAAGGGGACCGGTTTTAATATCAAATTCTATTTTTTTGAGAGGAATACCATGCCAGAGATTAAATATAATAGCACCGCCAGATGTCCAATAATTTATGTCATCAATATATGCACTAATAATATAAAATTGTGCTTTAAGGCCATAGTAAAACCCTTTAATACTCCATTTGGAAATAACTGGTAAATTTTTCTTTTTTAAGAAGTCGAGCAATTTTTTGTTTTCAGTTATAAAAAATGCTTTTATCTCAGGATTATTTTGCAAAACATGTAAAAAAAGATATTTTGAATTATCAAGAAAAGCATGATTCATTGGAGCAAAAAGCCAGATTTTTTTATCTCTTTTAATAAATTTAGAAATAAAATATATAGGATAAAAAATTAATGCCTTTATTTTATGAGATTTGAATATTTTTTTTAACATTATTTTGTTATTCCAAATCTTTCAATATCTGCTCAAGCAAGTTGATTGCTTCTTTTATTTTAACAGGAGAAATTCGTGATAATCCCTTTAAAAGAGATTTTAATTCACTTGAAGATATACCATGGGTCCTTGGTAAATAGACAACTTCACAATAATCTTTTAAATAATCGAACTTCCCTTTCCAATCATCACCAATAACAAAAGTATCAATATTATATTTTTTTATATCGTCTATTTTTTGTTCCCAGCTTTTTTCAGGAATAACCATATCCACATATTTGATACTTTCAACAATTTCTGCACGATGATCAAAAGGAATAATTGTTTTTTTCCCTTTAATCTTGTTAAATTCATCAGTAGAAATACCAACTATCAAAAAATTACCTAATTCTTTTGCTCTTTTTAACAACCGCAAATGACCTACATGAAATAAATCAAAAGTACCATAAGTAATAATCCGTTTTTCTGCCATAACTAATCTTTCTATTTTAATTTTTGAAATGGTAAAGTTTTTTATGTCAATTGTCAAGTGTAATTTTAAATATTAAGAAAAAAAGAATAATCTATTGCCCCTTTCAAAGATATGTATCAAAATTTATTTAATAAAACTAATCTTTTTTATATAGCTTTTATCTTTTAAGGTAATTTTAATAAAATATACCCCCGCCGGAACTTTACTGTAATAATCATCTTTCGCATCCCAATATGTTTTATATATTCCAGGAGATAATTTTTTATCAATCAAAGTTTTAATTTTTTCCCCAAGTACATTAAAAATATCAATTTTAACATTTTGATATTTATTATTAAAAAACTGTATAACACTTCTATTAGTAAAAGGATTCGGCACAGGATTAAATACTTTGAAAGACTGAAAACGTTTAAAATTCTCCTTAATATTCGTGGGATCAAAATTAAAAACCATCAAAGCAATATTTATTGTATCTAATTTATTATAATTTATTGGATTAGCTGATATTATATTTAAAGGTGACTGGTTATGTGACTTAAATATTATAGTATCGCCTTCATTTAAAAGCTTTGGCATATTTTCTGAAAAAATATCAACAGCATATACTAACATATTAAATTTTATATTTTCATCTACAAATGCTTTTCCACACAAAAATCCTTCTTTATTATAGGCATCAATTTCCAGTCCAATGGCTGGTTTATTTTGATTATAAACAAGACCACATTCTATATAACATATTTCAGTAGTGGAATTAAGAATAATATTTATAGTGCTGTCCTCTTTGCATACAGAATTATTAGGACTAACAGGAGAAATAAATGACGGAATGTTATTAAATGTAAATTTGAGAGTATCCCCATTTAAAGCCCCTAGCCCATCGCCAATATCTTTATTAATTTCCATTATAAAATATCCCGGTACTTCTGAGATAGTGCTACCACATAAAATATTATTTTGGGTATAAGCTTTAATTTCTGTTCCTATTGGAATTAATTCATTATCTATTTTACAATTATATCCAACAAATTTACATAATGTTTGTTTGTGAAGAGTAGTTTTTATATCGCTTTTATATTTCCCACCCTCATAAAATATAATATCAGGCTCTGCTACTGATTTTGTGCTATATACATAATATAATAACTCTTCTCCGTTAATAGGGCCTTCTAAAGTATCTGGGGTTCTGCTGTCATCCCCTTTAATCAAAATTTCATATTTCCCCTTTTCATTGGTTTTAAATTCTGTGTAGAGAATTGATGTATCAATACTACTTCTAATCTCAACAGGGGTACCAGAAGGAGCAAGATTATCATTTATATAGATATTTCCATAAAACTTACATTTTCCATATTGAAAATTAAGTTTTATTATAGAATCACTATAAAAAATTGGCTTTCCAGTAGTAATAAAAGGGTGTATACTATCCTCTATTATAAATTGTAAAGTATCATTATTCTGAGGCCCATCTTTTTGAATAGTATTAGGATTATCTCCAGCTAATTTTATTTCAAACAAGCCGTTATTTGATACATAAGCACTATCATACAAAGTTGACAAATTTTTATCAAATATTTTAATTGTTGTGTTATTTGGGACAAATTCCCCATCTTTTAAAACTATTCCGTAGAATATACAGGTATCAATTGGCAATTGCGCTTCCAATGAAATTAAAATCTCTGCGTCTTCCTTACATATAGCAGGATTAGTTGGACTTTGATCGGAGATATAAGCTTGAATATCATTAAAAGTAAATGAAATTGTATCTCCATCTGACGCACCCTGCCCATTACCACTATATTTTTTAATTTCCAATACAAAATATCCGGGAGTTTCTTTAACAGTTGTTTGTCCACAAATTTTATCTTTATTAAATGCTTTAACAATAGAACCAATTGGTAAGCTTTTACCTCCCATCTTGCAGTCTAACCCTATAAAAGTACATAATTTTTCTGCTGGAAGAATTGTAACTTTTATACTATCATTTATAATTGTTTCTGCATCATATATATCTTTGACTTTCCCTTTAATAAAAAAAACGCCCGAGTTGTCATATATATGAGAAAATGTGATATAGTTATTATGTATAACGTACTCAGACCATTGAGGTTCTGAGCCATCCCCCCAGTCAATTGCAAAAGAAACATCATTCCCATCAGGGTCAAGAGCATATAAAGTAATCTCTACAGAATCGCCAATATTTGCAAATATAGGATTTATATTTTTAAACTCTGCTTCAGGTTCACTATTAAATATACGGACATACCCTCCTGAAGCATAGGCAGGATACCCTCCAAAATGAACCTTTCCATCATTAGCCATATCCAAATAAGAAATCCAAAAATACCCATCTTCTCCCCATTCTGTTCCCCAGCTATTTTTTACTAAAAAAGCACCATTAGATCCCTTAAAATCATCCCATCCACATACCACAACTGCATGACGTCTCCCAAAATGGTCAAAAGGTTCACCAGTGTAATGATAAACTCCACCAGCATATGCATCAAGAGAACCATCACGAGGTATATACATCGAAACAGCAACAGGGCCATAAGTGTAAATATAATATTTTAATGTATTTAAATAAGAAGGATTTGGTTCCCCCCAATGTAAAAAATCATTACTATCAGCATAACTAACATATGCTCTCCATAATGGCATTTCGCACTTATCATTACAGGCATTACTATCACTTTCATCATAGGGAAAACATGTTTCATTTGAAATTCCAAATTTTTTTGTATAATCTAAACTATATCCATAATACCCACCTAAACATCCATAAGATTGATACGCAGAATTTGTATTTTTATTTACACATTCTATATATTCTTTTTCAGAAACATCATCCATTCCTGTTAGCTGCTCAATTATAGCAGCTGTAGCAAAGGCCCAACATGCTCCGCACTCTCCCTGATCTTTTACCGAGGACATACCTTCCACTATATATTTTGTTGGTAATTTATTCTTAAATAAACGAGGTTTTATTCTACTTGCTTTTATTTTCAAATTTTCTGGAATGATCAATCCACCTATTTGAGGAGCTTGATTATTAATATCTGCTATAAAAATTTTCGTTATTTTAATCTTATATTCTATATTATGCAAACTTTTTTTTAATTTTTCAAATTTTGATATAATTATTGAATCTTGTGAAGCTCCAAAGATGTATATATTCAAAAAAATGATGCAAATGATAATTCTTTTCATAATAAACTAAATCTAAAAATTTATCATATTGTAATAAAGAAAATTTTTAAAATCAAGATAAATTATTACTATTAAATATCTATAGTGGAAGCTTAAAATTATTATTTTTTAATTTTGTGATTACTTCCTGAAAATTTTCTATATACGGTATATCAAATCCTCCACAGTTCCTATTATAGATATTATTATAAATCTTTTTGATATTTTGGAATCCAGCTCCAATTAGATTTTTTTCTATTTTTTCCATTTCTTTTTTTGATATATCATCAGCATATATTATATAAATTTGTGATTCCTCTTTATCTAAAAGAAGATTCTGAAGATTCTTCATCCGATTTTTTAAATTTATTAATTTATTCAAAATTTTATCTTCTGTTGAATTTTTTATACCTTGTTCTATTTTTGCAATTTGCCATTTTTTTTCTAATATTTGCTCTCTTAATTTAATCAAAGTAGAAATATAGCTGATATTTAAATATGGAAGTTTTAAAATTCTTAAAGATAATCCAGTTGGCGGCATATCAAAAATTAATATTTTATTTTTATCAGATTTTAAAATTTGTTTCTCTATGAAAAATAATATCAAATACTCATCAAAGCCGGGATATTCTTCTATATTCTTATAAAGGTGGTCAATACTAAAAAATAAAGATGATTTATTAATATTCATCATCTGAAATTTAATTTGACTTATATAATCAATTTTTTCTTTTTCAAAATCCATTTCCTCGAAATTAATTAAATCTCTAATGTTGATTTTATTTAAAATATCTTTAATATTATGCGCTGGGTCTATGGAGAATAATTTAGAATCTATACCTTGAAATGTGAAATAAAAAGAATATAAAATCGAAAGGGTGGTTTTTCCAACCCCACCCTTCCCTAAAAAAAATAAATATTTCATAAATCAATTATCTCAAAAAGATCTACTATTCTATCATCACTTCCTGAAGTTCTATTTGCCACAATATTTAATTCCTCAACAATTTCAGGTAATATTGGTAAAAGTAAAAAATTAATTGGCAATTGAATACCAAAAAAATTTGGTAAAATAAGATTGTAGAAAATAAATTCTCGTTCAATAAGTTCATATTTAATTATTGAGGTCGATTTATATTTTTGTATTCTGGAAAAATATTCAGCAATTTTTTTAATTTTCATTTTTGAAACCTTTTATGAACGCAAATATTAATGCGACATTTAATATAAGTTCGATAATTACAATAGACGCTATTATTATTCCCTGAAAAACATTTTTTACAAATAAGCCAGGAATAATAACATAAGAGAACCATATAAAAGCAGATGTAACTGTAATCCATAAGACTATAGCAGGAATAAATACATAGTTAGTATATTTTTTATTGACTTTTTTAAATATCCATGCAGCGACTGTAAATAATGTTATTGAAGCAATTAACTGATTTGCACCGGAAAAAGCAGGCCATAATAGTTTATAACTTCCAGAAAAAGCAAGATATGATCCTATTAGTGCCGGAACTGTTGAAGCGAACCATCTATTAGTTAAAATATTATATGATTTTCTGTGAGTTTCAAAAAGAGGTTCTGCAAGTTCTGAAAAAATATATCTTGCCAATCTATTTGTTGTATCTAAGGTAGTCATAGCAAAAGCAGATACCCACATAGAAGCGAGAACCAGCATAATATTATAAGGTAATCCTAATACAGATTTAGTCATTTGAGCATAAGAATGAGAAAAAGCCCCCGCAGCATTACCGAAGTACTTCAAAAAATCTTTAGAATAATTAGCACTAAAATTATTTACCAATACTTCCTTAATATGTATATCTTTTAAAGCTATCATTCCAAAAGCCCCAATTGCAATTACCACTATAGTTGAAAGCAAGCCTTCTGAAAACATTGCACCAAAACCAATTGTAAGAGCGTCTGATTCTTTATCAAGCTGTTTTGCAGATGTTCCTGAAGCTACTAATGAATGAAAACCTGATAATGCGCCACATGCTACTACTAAAATAATAGTCGGCCATAATGGTGAAGAATGATTACTAATAACTACTGCTGAAAATTTTGTATACGCAGGAACTGAAAGAGATTTAAAACTAAACAAAGCAGCAATACCACCTGCTATCAATCCAGCATATAACAAAAATGAATTTAAATAATCTCGAGGTTGCAGCAAAACATTTACAGGCAAAGATGATGCTATAATTATATAAAAGAAAAAAATTATTATCCATGTAGAATAATTTAACTTAATTGGTATTTCCGTGCTCAATATTATTGCTGCTGCAAGTAAAATAATTCCTATAATACTCGATAACCAAAAAGGCAATTTTGTTTTATATAATAATCGACCAAGGAGCAACGCAATTAATATTTGTAAGATATAAGCAGTTGCAGAAGCTGGTATTTTTACAAATATACCAGCTATTATTGAACTAAATGCCCCAATAACAAGAATAAGTAAGAAAAATATAAAAATTGCAAAAGATTTTCCAGCACGGACTCCTAAAAGATCCTGAGCTATATATTGAATAGATTTACCTTTGTAGCGCACAGAAGCTATAAGGCTTAGATAATCATGTATAGCTCCAATAAAAATATTCCCTATTATTATCCATACTAAAGTTGGTGCCCATCCCCAGGCAACAGCCATAGCAGGACCAACAATTGGTGCTGCTCCTGCTATAGATGCGAAATGATGCCCAAATAAAACAAATTTAGGCGCCGGTACATAATCTATTCCATCATAATTTGTATGTGCTGGTGTTTTATTCTCATCTGAAGCTTTTACCACTTTTTTTGCAAAAAAATTACCATAAAAATAATATGCAAAGGAAAATAATGCTATAGAAACTATAAATAATAAACTACTCATAACTACTCCTTTACTTTTATCTTTCAATTTTATTTTAAGAAAAAAAAATAACTTGTCAATTATTTTCTTAAACAATTTTTAAAACCAAATCTTTGCTTTTTGATATTATATTAAGTTTGAGGAATAAAGCCTAAATTAGACTTGACATTACTTTTAAAATTTGATATTATCAATAAAAAGGATTTATTATGTTAGAAGATGTTCAAAATCAAAAAGATACAAGACAAATAGAAATAGATCAAGTTGGTATTACCGATTTGGAATATCCTATAATTGTAGAAGATAAGTATAATGATTTTCAAAGTACAATTGCAAAGATTCAAATGTCTGTAAATCTGCCTCATCATTATAGAGGAACTCATATGAGTAGATTTATCGAAATACTAAATAGGTTTAGAGGGCATTTGAGTCTGGAAAATATTTATTCTCTATTAGATGAAATGGAAAAAATTTTCGATGCTCAACGGAGTTTCTTTAAAGCAGAATTTCCATATTTTATTGAAAAAACTGCTCCTGTATCTGGTTTAAAATCTTTAATGAATTATAGAGGCATTTTTATTGGTGAAAAATATAAAAATGGCGAACCTTGTTTTAAATTAGGAGCAAAAGTTGCTATTACAACATTATGTCCATGCTCAAAAGAAATAAGCGATTATGGTGCTCATAATCAGAGAAGTATTGTGACAATTTATATCAAATATAAAGAACTGGTATGGTTGGAAGATTTAATAACATTAGTTGAAGAACAGGCAAGTTGTGAAATATTTCCTTTACTCAAAAGACCTGATGAAAAATTTGTTACAGAAAAAGCTTATGATAACCCAAAGTTTGTTGAGGATATTGTTAGAAGTGTAGCTAAAAAATTAAAAGATGATTCCAATATAACATGGTTCGAAATAGAAAGTAAACATTTTGAAAGCATTCATAATCATAATGTTTACGCCATTGTTAAAAGTCATAATATATGAAAATAGGGTTTACTACAACAATTCCTGTAGAAGTTATTTTTGCATCCGAAAATATACCAATTGATTTAAATAATATCTTTATAACATCTGATGATTATGAAGATCTGGTAGATTTTGCAGAAAATGATGGTTTCCCAAGAAATGTGTGCGCATGGATTAAAGGTCTCTACTCTACTATAATAAAATTAAAAGCTGTAGATGCTGTAGTTGCTGTTTCAGAAGGAGATTGTACTAATACCAAAGCATTAATGGAAGTATTACAGGCAAATAATATCAAAACAATTCCTTTTTACTATCCAGCAATTCATACTATTGATAAAGTAAAAGATGAAATTGATAGATTTATTGCTGAACTCGGAACAACAATTGAGTCTGTAAATGCTATAAAAATAAAATTAGATGAGATTCGCAAAAAACTTAATAAAATAGATGAATTAACATATAAAAATAATCTCGTATTTGGCGAAGAAAATCATCTATTTCTGGTTAATGCAAGCGATTTTAAATCAGATTTCCTTTCTTATGAAAAAGAAATAGATAATTTTATAGAAATTATAAAAGAAAGAGAACCTTTACCATATAAGATTAGATTGGGATTTTTAGGAGTACCGCCTATTCTTACAGATATTTATAAAGTAATAAATAATTATGGTGCTAATGTAGTATTTAATGAAATACAAAGGCAATTCGCAATGTTATCTTTCACAGAAAATATCTATAAACAATATTACTTATATACATATCCCTATGATATATTTTTTAGGTTAGAAGATATAAAAAAAGAAATAAAAAAAAGAAAACTGCATGGGATTATTCATTATACGCAGACTTTTTGTCATAGACAGATCGAAGATATATTAATTAGAAAAAATATTGATATCCCTGTTTTAACAATAGAAGGAGATAGACCGGGTAAGGTAGATGAAAGAACAAAGATAAGAATTCAAAGTTTTATTGAACTTTTAAGGAGTAAATATGATATATGGGATTGATATTGGAAGCAGACAGGTAAAAATTGTATTTTTTAATGAAAAAAAAAATGAATTTATAAAAAAAATAAAATTTGATACCTTTGAATTTTATAATAAATATGGAAAAAAAATAAACCATAAATTACAAATTGATTTAAAATCTTTGGGAATATTAAATGGTGAAATTATTGCTACAGGATATGGCAGATATAATATTAATTTTGATGATGCTAAGGTTATTCCTGAAATTCAGGCGCATTATTGGGGGGCTTTATATCAGACAAAACTGAATGATTTTCTATTAGTAGATCTCGGTGGACAGGATAGTAAAGTTATAAATGTTATAAATGGTAAAATAGATGATTTTATAATGAATGATAAATGTGCCGCTTCGACTGGGAGATTTATAGAAAATATGTCAAGAATACTACAAATTCCTCTTGAGCAAATGTCTAAATTTTATAAAAAACCGTTGAAAATTAACAGTACATGCGCTGTTTTTTGTGAAACGGAAGTCATAAATTTATTAATAAATGGCTATGATATTGCAGAAATAGCAGCGGGAGTGAATTATTCATTATTCAAGCGTTTATTACCAATGATAAAAAAATATAATTTTAATCATCTCGTGTTCTCAGGGGGAACTTCTAAAAATTCTGCTATTTTGCATTATTTCAAAGAAACATTTAATAAAGAAATATATTTATTAGACGATCCGGAATTTAACGGAGCAATAGGAACAGTTATTTTTTATCTTAATCGTAAATCTCAATCATAAGTGGAATATATTATAGCAATAAAAGAGCCAGCAACAACAAATATTGCTGTTATATAAAAATGAGTATCAGGTATTTCTTTTAAAATAAAATATCCCATAAAACCAGCATATATAAACTGGAGTTGATTTGCCAGAGATACAATTTGTCCTCTGAATCTTCGCATTGAAAAATTTAATAAAGAATGCCCCATTATTGTTGGGAATATCACCAATGCAATTAATGCTAATACTGACTGTGTATCAGGAATCTCTAATTTTCTATTAAAAACTATAGCACTAAGCAATGTTATAATAGAAGCGAAAAAATATACAGGCACAATATAAGATAAAAGATCAAAATCTTGTAAAAACCTTTTTGCACTAATTAAATACAGAGCAAGGAAGAACAAAGATATTAAACAGATTATATCTCCTTGAAATTTATCCGATTGAAGGTGATAATCATTAAAGGCAAGATAAAATATCCCAATAAGCCCTAAAATAGTTCCTATTGTTTCATATTTGTTTATTCTCTCATGAGTAAAAAAATATAAAAAAAATGGCATAATAAGAGGTAAAAGATTTATTAAAATAGTGGCATTTGTAGCCAGAGTCAATTTTGCGCCAATAGTCCAGGTAATCAAATGAAAAGATAAAGCTGCAGAAGGTATCATTATTTTTAAAATTTTCTTTTTAGTATAACTAAAATTTTTTTTCTTTTTATTTATTAACCAGAATGGAAATAAAATACTTGAGGCAATTAAAAGTCGCAAACCAGCTATATAGAAAGAATCAATATTACACAGTTTTATAAAAATTACAGAAGAAGAAGCAGTAATTCCTGTTATAATAAGGATTAATGGAGCAAATATTTTTTTACTTTCCATATCTATAAATAAAAAAAGGACGAGGATTTCCCCGCCCTTTTTGTTGAATTTAATATTTTTAAATTATTCAATAATTTCTAACATTACTTTTTTGCCAGCTCTTCTACCAGCAGCATTCAAAATTGTTCTGATTGCTCTTGCAGTATTTCCTTTTTTCCCGATAATTTTACCAACATCACTTTTGTCAACTCGCAATTCATAAACAACAGTGCTTTCTCCTTCGATCTTCTTGACATCAACATTGTCCTGGTTGTCAACTAATGTTTTTGCAATTGCTTCAATTAGTTTCTCCATGCTTTTTGCTCCTTTCATGCAGTTCTCTTTTTACTATTACTACAACAGTTTTGAAAGATAAGGTTTTACCTCAATAAAATAATTTATACTTTTTTAACATAATGTCAAGTAAAATTTTTCTTGATTTTATTTTTTTTAAATATTATTTATTAAGACTATGGAAAAAATTATATTTTTCTCAGCAATTTTTATCATTGCCTTTGGGTATCTTTTACAATTAATAGCGAATATCCTTGAGTATAAAAATATGCAATATAATATCCCGGATGAATTTAAAGATATTTATTCTTCAGAAAAATATAATAAAAGTCAACAATATAAAAAAGATAATATTAAACTTGATATTGTATCTAACACTTTTAGTTTTCTATTAATATTAGTAATTTTATTAACAAATGTTCTTAATGATTGGAATAATTTTATTTTATCATATAATTTTTCTCCAATAGTATCGGGAATTATTTTTATAGGGGGATTTTTATTATTTATGGATATTGTTTCTATGCCTTTTTCATTATATTATAATTTTAAATTAGAAAACAAATATGGTTTTAATAAAATGACACCTGGAATATTTTTTACTGATAAACTAAAATCATACTTTTTAATGCTAATTATTGGAGTTCCTGTTTTAGCACTGACATTATATTTTTTTATAAAATATCCAGATTCTGCATGGCTCTATGCTATGATATTTTTTATTTTATTTCAAACAATTATGATTTTTATTGCTCCTTACATTATTTTTCCACTATTTAATAAGTTCACCCCCTTAGACAATATTGAACTAAAGAAAAAAATATTAGAATATTTTAATAAGGTTAATGTGAAATTAAAAGGCGTCTTTGTGATGGATGGTTCAAAAAGAAGTACAAAATCTAATGCTTTTTTTACAGGTTTTGGATCATCAAAAAGAATTGTCCTCTACGATACATTAATCGAAAAATTTACTAATGACGAAATTATTGCTATTCTTGCTCATGAAACCGGGCATTATAAAAAAAAGCATATATTCTTACATTTAATTATTTCCATAGCTGAAAGCGCACTAATGTTTTTCTTATTGTCAATTTTTATTAGTAATGAACTTGTTTATAAAGCATTTGGCATAGAACAACCTCAAATTTATATAGGTTTTTTGCTATTTGGTATATTTTATTCTCCTATTGGATTGTTTTTATCTTTAATTACTAATAAAATATCCCGTTCCTTTGAAAAGCAAGCTGATCTTTTTGCTATTCAAACTATTGAAAATAAAAAACCTTTTATTGATGCCTTAAAAAAATTAAGTGTTGATAATCTGGTTAATTTAACACCACATCGATTAAACGTTGTTTTAGAATACAGCCATCCTCCAATGATTGAAAGAATAAGATATATAAAACAAAATGCTTCTGAATAAATATTTTTCTAAAAAAGAAATCATCGTTGTATTTTCTATAATAACAGGAATAATTATAGGCTATTTGATTTATAACAATACAAACATCATTCAGTATAAATGTAAAAATTTTATAATTTTTAATCAAGCATCTGAAAATGATTTACAGAAATTACCATATATTTCATTTTCCCGTGCAAAAATTATTACTACCAATAAAGAAAAAATATCCAACTTTGAAGACTTAGCTAAATTATTAAGGTTAAAAGAATATGAAAAAAAAGTTTTAATTAAAAGAATCCAATTCTAAAAATATGTTGATTTATTTAAATAAAATTGTTATTTTAGTTTAAAAAAGGAGCGGAAAGATTATGGAAATGCCGGTGCTTAAAATAGGTATATTGAATACAGATAAAAAGGTTACTGGCCATTTTAATGGAGAATTTATTTTAAAAAATGAAAATTTAAAATTTAAAGACTGTGACTTTGAAATTATATATGATAAAAAAATAATATTTAAAGTATGTGATACTTCTATAAAATCAAGCCGTTTTGAATTTGAACCTGTAATATATGAAAAATCATCTTTTACAATAGACAATGTTTTAATTGGTATAAATTTCCACTGGGAAAAAGAAGAAGCTCAAACATTTAAAGGTTCGCTAAAACTTATAATTGTCGATGACAAATTACAAATTATAAATAAAATTAATATAGAAGATTATTTAGAAAGTGTTATATCTTCTGAAATGAGTGCTAATAGTCATATTGAACTTTTAAAAGCACATGCTATTATGTCACGTAGTTGGGTTCTTGCTAATATAGGCGAAAACAAAGCTAATACCCAAAATAATTTTATAGAAAATGAAAATGAAATTATAAAATGGTATGATAGAGGAGATCATAAATATTTTGACTTATGTGCAGATGATCATTGCCAGAGATATCAGGGAATCGGCAAAATTGAAAACCCGCAGGCAATAAGAGCAGTGCAGGAAACTGCTGGCATAGTCCTAAAATATGGAAATGAAATATGTGACGCAAGGTTTTATAAATCTTGTGGAGGAGTTACTGAAAATTATGAAAATGTCTGGGACAATAGAAATATACCATATTTACAATGGGTAATTGATAATGATAAAGAGCCTGAAGGTTTCTCTTTCCCTTTAGAGGATGAAGAGAATGCAAAAAAATGGATTTTATCAAATCCACCTGCATTTTGCAATATTACCGATGAAAAAATTCTAAATAAAGTTCTAAATGATTTCGACAGACCCACTAAAGATTTTTATAGATGGACTGTAAAATATACTCATAAAGAATTAAGTGAATTAATAAAACAAAAATCAAATATAGATTTTGGCGAAATTATAGATATAGTTCCATTAAAAAGAGGCAAATCTGGTAGATTATATCAAATTAAAATAATTGGCAGTAAAAAAGAGATGATAATAGGTAAGGAACTTGAAATAAGAAAATTATTATCTCCAAGCCATTTATACAGTTCTGCTTTTGTTGTTGAAAAAACAGATGAAGAATTCATATTTCATGGTGCTGGCTGGGGACATGGTGCCGGATTATGTCAGATTGGCGCCGCAGTTATGGCAGAGCGAGGATATAATTATGAACAAATCTTATTTCATTATTTTAAAAATACAAAACTCGAAAAAATTTATTAATAAAAAATAAGGATTTTAAATGATCAAAAGTATGACTGGTTTCGGTCGAGCAGAAATATCCACTCCAGAATATTCATTCATTTTTGATATAAAATCTGTTAATAATAAAAAATTAGAAATTAGTGGAAGTATTCCTCCATTTTTACAGGGATTTGAACTTGATATCAGAAATCTTATAAGTCAAAAACTTTCACGCGGGAAGGCATATTTCAATTTAAGAGTTATTTATTGGGATAGAGAAAGTAATATTCATATAAACAATAATAAATTAAAAATAATTATCGAACAAATTGATAAAATAAATCAAGAATTTAATACTAATATTTCTATAGATCTAAAAGGCATTTTATCCATTCCTGAAGTTTTTTCATTATATGAAAAAAATATAGAATATTCAGAATTTGATAATATCCTCAAACCTGTTATTCTAAAAGCATTAGATGATTTTGAAAAAACAAGAATAAAAGAAGGTGTATTCATTTTTGAAGATATGAAAAAAAGATTAAAAAAAATTACAGAAGTCATTGAAGAAATAGAAAAAATTAAAGAACAGGAAATAAATTCTTTTAAATCAGGATTTATAGCAAAAATTAATAATTTATTATCCAATGAAAAAATAGAAATGGATAACAATCGTATTTATCAGGAATTAGCTTTACTTATTGATAAATATGACATTACAGAAGAAATAATTAGATTGAAAAGTCATATACAACAATTCTATGAAATATCCCAGAAAGAAGAAGCTTCTGGTAAGGCATTAAACTTTTTACTTCAGGAGATGAGCAGAGAAGCGAATACTCTGGGAGTAAAAGCGCATTTTATTAATATTATAAAATTAAATCTTATTTTAAAAGAAGAAATAGAAAAAATTAAAGAACAGGTGCAAAATATTGAATAAATATTCTAATGGTTTTATTACTATAATCTCTGCGCCATCCGGTGCAGGTAAGACATCTATCTGTAATAAAATAATTGAATATGGAAAAGGACATATTGTTTTTTCACGGTCATGCACAACAAGAAAAAGAAGACCTAATGAAAATCCAGAGGCTTATTATTTTATTTCTGAAGAGGAATTTAAAAAAAATATTAATGAAGGAAAATTTATTGAATGGGCGAAAGTACATGGAAATTATTACGGTACCTTAAAGAAAACAATTGATGATTTATTAAAAAATAATAAAATTGTTCTTCTTGATATTGATGTACAGGGAGCTCAACAAATAAGGCAAATTTATCCAGATTCTCTTTTTATTTTCATAATGCCTCCTTCTTTGAAAATTTTGAAAGAAAGATTAGTAAAAAGAGGTACAGATAATTTAGATACTATTTTAACCAGATTAAAAAATGCAAAAAAAGAACTTCAATATTTAAAATATTATGATTATATTGTAGTTAATGAAGATTTAGAAGAAGCATCAAAAGATGTATTTGAAATTATTAAATCTTTTAGTTATAAAAAAATAAATTATAAAAAAGAATTCCTTAATAAAATAAAACAGGAGGAAATATAATGAAAGAATTTGTGCCTTTAGATGAAATTAGTAAAATCAACTTAAATCCTTATGAATTAGTGATCGTTGCTTCAAAAGAAACACGAAACATCAATAAAGTAAGACAAATTGAAAGAGAACAAAATCCAGAAGCATATTCTGAAGATATTGTTTTTAATCAAGTCTATATAGAAGCTCTTAATAAAGTCTTAAATAATGAAGTTGAGTTTTATTATTAAAAAAAATGATTAATCATGTTATTGATTATTTTCAATATTTAAAAGATACATTTGAAGACAATATTCATTTTGATTTAAAATGGTTAGAAAACACAACAATAAATAAAGAAAAAGACTTTCCAAAACAAAAAGAATTTTTAGCTCTAAAAGAAAAAATTAAAAATTGCCATTTCTGTAATTTAAGTGAAAATAATTTAAATCCTATTATTGGCGATGGAAATCTAAACGCAAAAATATTTATAGTTGTAGGTATTCCGTCAAATAATGATAGCAAAGCCGGCAAACCATTAACAGATGAAGCGGGAATATTATTCGATAAGATGCTGGCAGCAATAGGATTAACAAGAAACGATGTCTATATAACAAATGTCTTAAAATGTGCTACAGTGCCCGGTGATAATGAGATTTCAAAGAAAATTGCAGCTTGTAGTAATTTTGTATATCAACAAATAAAAATTGTAAACCCTAACATTATACTGTGTATGGGAGAAGAAGCAATACATACTATATTACAACGTTCAAAAAAAGTCAGTGAGTTAAGAAACAGAGTATTAAAACCCAAACACAAAAATTATAAGATATTAGTTACTTATAGCCCTGAATTTCTATTAAAAAATCCCACGTTTAAACAATATGCCTGGGAAGATTTACAACTTTTACAGAAAGAGTTTATGGCTCTATGAGCAATACATTAGAAAGCAAAATATATGCTCCAAATATAGAAAAAGGCATATTAGCAGCTCTAATACACAATAATAACTTAATAAATATAGCAATTGAAAAAATAAAAAGTTCAGAATATTTTTATAATAGCTATAATAAAGTCATTTATAAAGCTATTTTGGATTTATTCCAGAAGGGACACACAATAGATTTAGTTACATTAACAGACTATCTAAAAAAACATAATAAATTAGAAGATGCAGGAGGAATTTCATATATAACCGAAATAGTATCCGATACAATATCTGTTGTTAACTTTGATTCATATACTGAACTTTTTTTAGAAAAATATACTTTTAGACAACTATGGGAAACCTCACTATGGATGCAAAAAGAAATTAGTAATAAAGACATAGATGCAAGAGATTTAATGCAAGATGTAGAACAAAAAATTTTTGAATTATCTCAACTAAATATACAAAAAGGATTTATTGCTGTAAGTGATATAGTTGATCAAACATTGGATACAATAGAAAATATTGCCACCCATTCAGATGCAGAATTAATCCATACTCTTGGATTGCCTACTGGATTTGTAGATTTAGATAATTTAATAGTCGGATTATTGAAAAACGAATTATTAATTCTTGCTGCTCGTCCATCTATGGGAAAAACTGCTTTTGCTTTAAATTTAACTTTGAATGCTGCTGAAAAATATAATGTTCCAGTAGCCTTTTTCTCATTAGAAATGGATGCAATGCAATTGGTCGAAAGATTATTATCCAGCCTTACTTTTATTAATTTAAAAAATTTAAGAAGCGGCCATGTTTCAAAAGAAGATAGAGCAAAACTTGCTATAAAAGGCGAAGTATTAAAAGAGCTTCCTATATATATTGATGATACTCCAGGACAATCTATACTGGAAATAAGATCCAAAGCTCGAAGAATTGTTAATGAAAAAAATGTAGGATTAATCATCATAGATTACTTACAACTGATACATTCTCATTATAAAACAGAAAATAGACAATTAGAAATTTCAATGATCTCAAGATCTTTAAAGGAAATGGCAAAGGAACTCTCTGTTCCTATTTTGGCATTAGCACAGCTTTCACGTGCTGTTGAACAAAGAGGTGGAAGAAAAAAACCTCTTTTGTCAGATTTAAGAGAATCTGGTTCTATTGAACAAGATGCGGATGTGGTACTGTTTTTATATAGAGGAGAAGTGTATGGATTTACTACAGATGAAACAGGGCAACCTCTAAATAATACAGCAGAAATTATTGTTGGTAAAAATAGAAATGGTCCTATTGGCAGTGCTAAATTAATTTTCAGGAAAGATGTCGGTAAATTCGAAAACTTTTATTTTATGGAGGAAAACTCTACCCCTATCAGTGATCAAGCAACTGATCAAGCAGAAGAATCTCCATTTATATAAT
>CAYLKS010000024.1:0-6350 GCA_964384205.1 uncultured bacterium
AAAAATTATATCTTCTGAATTTTGGATCCAATATTTCTGAAAATACATGTCTTATTACTTCCCTTCTTTATCCCAATTATATATGAATAACTAAAACATAATCTTCTTTATTATTTAAATCAAATTTTTATTTCCCTTTCAAAAAGCTATCAATTAACCTTGTTACTAAATAAAAAATTTTCCATAACATATCTCCTCAAATATCGGATAATATATATAACCTAAAAATTTCTAAAAATATTAATCCATTTTTAAATTGTAAGAAACTCAACTTATGGCCTCCTAAATTGTTATAAACCTTAAAAATTATTCTTTAAAAGATCTCATACTATTAGCACCACCCTTTGAACTTCTTTTACTCCTCGTAATAATTATAATAAGTTATAATATCCACATAATTATGTTTAATATTTAAATAATGAATGTATTAAATCAGATTCTATTAACCAAATTTAGTATTTCTTATTTCTTAATAACCAATGTACCAGCTATCATATCATGCAGAGCCTGCTTCTCTTTAGTAAATCCTGCTATTATATAACCAATTAATAAAGTTAAGAATGAAATAATTTTACTAAAATACCTACCTGTTGCTCGACCAAATGAAATTTTATTACCATCTAAATCTGTTACCATTATTCCTAAAGCCATTTTCCCGGGTGTTGCTTGTTTAGATGAGCTTTCAAACAAAGCATAGTAAAGCCAAGCAATAACTATATTAACAATTATTATATAACTCATTATATTTTCTGTGTTATCTATTATATAAGAAGATAATATATTATATTTATCAGATGCCATATAAGAACCTAAAAAAAAGCCTAAAATAATATTTCTCATAATTATCCCCACTATCCAAAGAATAATACCATCAATAAATGCCGCAACAAAACGTCTCCAAAATCCTGCATAATGAAAAAAAGATACTCCAGATATACCATTATTGGCAGATTCTAATGAAGCACCACAATTAGAACAAAATCTTGCATCACCTTGATTATAAGTTCCACATTTTGGACAATACATACCTATTACCTCCTCTGTGGTTTTTAAATTCCTCCAAATTTACCCCATAATTTATCACGAATATAAATCATTGATAAAATTTCTTTATATAAGAAAAATATTATCAGTATAAAAAACATTCCAATTCCAGCAATACCTATTAAAGGGACATTTAAAAAATATAATCTTACCCACCAATAAATAATAAAATTGAAAGCAACAGAATGCTTTTCAAAAAATAAACGTTCAACATTTCCCATATTATAATATAAATCATCCTTCTTTATATTTGGTAAATTACATAAAACTGAAATTGATCCCTCAACCTGTGTAATCCATGCGCAATATCTATAATTAAATCTTGATATTTTATCCAGATCCTTATGATTAAATTGGTAATATATTCTATCCCGTGTAGTTAAAGTTGCAATAAATTGTATTATAATAAAAAATATGGCAAATATTTTAAAAATTATAGAAAATATTTCCTTTTGTTCTATTAAATAAGCTAAATATAAAATCCATAATATTATAAAGGGTATGCTATAACGTGGACCATATTCTGCAGTTGGTAAAATAAAACTTTTTGCAATAATAAATAAAGAAAAAATTGTTGAAAATATAATTATAAGATTTAGAAACCTATTAAATTTCTTTTTTGTAGTAAAAAATACAATAAATAATCCTAAAAGTATATGAGGTATATTAGGAAAAATCCCATAAGAAGAATCAAAAAACACATGCAGCAATCCTTTTAAAAAAGGTACTTCAAAAGCATGCAAATTATCCTGTAATACTTGTAATCCTATACTAAAAGGATTTCCAAAATTTAAATAATTAGAAATTAAAATTATTATGCCAGCTATAAATTGAGGATAAATAAAATAAACTAACTTCTTAAAAAAGATATGAAAATTGTATTTTTTACAATAAAAAATGAAGAATACAATAATAAAAGAAAAAGAATAAAAAATAGTATTATACCTTGTTAATAATCCTAAACCAAGCATAAGGCCAGACATAATTAATCTATTATTCTTTTCTTCATAGTAATAATCTAAAAAAAGATAAAGTCCATAAATTATAAATACAGCTTGAGCAACATTATTACTACTATTTACAATAAGCATCCATAAATTAGTAGATAAGCCTGCAATAATAGTGATAAAAAAAGAAGTTCGATTAGAAAAAGAAAATCTTTTTAAAATTAAAAAGACTCCAAGGAGCAAAAATGCTCCCCAAATAGGCCCCCATAAGGCACAAAAAAATTCCTCAATATTATTTTTTATACTATTAAAACCTAAAATATTAATTACAAAATCAGAGAATTTTATAGTCCCCGCATACAATACCTGTATCAATGGAGGATAAAAAAGAACTCTCTTTCCATTAATTGTTTTAGGAGCATAATAATGCTCAATTGTAATATCATCTGGTAAAGTAAATAAAAAATGGTTTGCAATATTTTTTGCTACTTCAAATCTCATTTGACTATCACCACCCAATGAGCCGGGTGATGTAAAAAAATAAACAAAAAAATAAAATAACCAGATAAAGATATAAAGTTTATACTTTTTAAATTTATCTAACATTCACTAATATTCCTTGTATTATTATTGATAAGCTTTGTTCTATTTCTTTATAATAAAGCTCATACACCATAAAGCTCATATCCCCTACCATCAATTATCTGTTTAAAATAAAAACTATCTGCTTAAAATAAAAAGTTTTGTCATCTTTTCTTTGCTCTTTAAAAAATAAAATATAATACGCAAGAGTTTCACAATGTTTTTGTTGAGATTCAGAGAGCTGAGAAATTGAGAATTTTACTAATACATGTTTATTATACTGATAACCTTGATTATCTAAAGAAGCACCAGAATATCTATTTTTATAAGTATAAAATAAAAAATTAAAATTTAATAGAGCTAAAATATATATCAAATTATCATCTATTAGAAAAAATGCAGTTTTATGTAAATAACAATTTGATTTTAAAATAGTTTCTGATAATGTTTGACGCTTTATATCAATTTTATTTTTCATAAGATTTTACAATTTATTGTAAATTTGCTTGACGTTGACATTTAATTTTTGTACAAACAAATTTGATAATCCAGATCAGAGAGGAATTGCCTCTAAAAAATTTCTGAGATAGTAGAATATGACTTTTGAGAAAAATAGCTACCTTTTTTAACTTTCCCTGTTGTTTATCCTCAAAATCATCAATAAGAATATTAATTCTAAATAATATTCCTTGTTTTTCATATTTCAAACTCTACTTTCGTATAAATATAAAATAAAACATTTTTTTAAACAATACATTTTTGAGAAAAAAATAATAATTTTTCCATAGCGCCAAAGCATATTTTATTAATAATTTTTTTTAATTCTATCATCTCATATCACAAATATATGGATTTTCTCTTGATTTTTTTCTTGACACAAAAAATAAAAAATATTATTATTTAGAAAATGGGCGATTAGCTCAGGTGGTTAGAGTACTTGCTTGACATGCAAGGGGTCAGTGGTTCAAGTCCACTATCGCCCATTACTTTATAATTTTATTTGTTCCAAAGGTCTTTTTTAAAGGAAATTTACTTTCATCTGTGAGATACATTTTCACAAACATTTCTCCCAATAATCCAGTAGAAATAAATTGAATTGATATAATCATCAAGAGTATTCCCAAACTTAATAATGGATGCCTATTTTGAATATTGCCAAATCGAAACCATAAACTTACTATATAAACATTGATAAAAAGTCCCAATATTCCTAAAATAATTCCTATTGTGCCAAAAAAATGTAAAGGGCGCTTGGCATATCTATTAAGAAAAAGTACAGTGAGAAGATCAAGAAATCCTTTGACAAATCTTGCAAAACCATATTTTGATTTACCATATTGTCTTGGATGATGTTGGACTGGAATTTCTGATATTTTAAATCCCTGCCAATGAGCAAGCACAGGTAAATATCTATGCATTTCTCCATAAACCACCAGAGTTTCCACAACTTCTCTTCTATATATTTTTAAACCACAATTGAAATCATGGATTTTTATTCCTGATAATTTACTCACTACAAAGTTAAATATTTTAGATGGAAGAGTTTTTGATATTGGATCATGTCTTTTTTTCTTCCATCCGGAGACAAGGTCGTAGCCTTCATTAATTTTTGCAATTAAATTTTTTATTTCTGCTGGATCGTCCTGCAAATCAGCATCCATTGTAATAATTAATTTACCCTCTGCTTCTCTAAAACCAGCAGCAAGAGCAGCAGCCTTCCCACTATTTTTTCTAAATTGTATAAGTTTTATGTTATCCGGATATTTTTGATATAATTCTATTTGTCTAATTTGAGATTGATCTGTACTCCCATCATCAACAAATATTACTTCATAGGAAAGCTTTAGTTTTTGCACATTTTCTTTTATTTTTTCAAATAAAATTTGTATGCTTTCTTCTTCATTATAGCATGGAATTACAATTGATAAATCTTTCATATTGTACCCTCACTCCTGGTTATCAATTCCTAATTTACATTTTTTAGGTTTAAATCTCAAAAAAACTTCTTTGCCAGTTTCCACAGATTCATATATAGCATTTATTAATTCTAAAGATTTTCTACCTTCTAATCCATCTACAAGCGCATGTTTATTATTCATTATTGAGTCTATTACATTTTTCAAATATTCATAATGGCCAAAGCCATATACATCAGGTGGATTTTGATTATATTCTCTAATAATTTCCTCATCTTCTGGTTTTTTATCAACAAATTGCCATACTCTTATTTTATTTACAGCAAACCCTGCTATTTCAACAGTTCCTTTTTCTCCTAAAATAGATATTGAACCTTCCAGATCATTTGGTCTTGTGCATACAGTAGCTTCTATTAATCCTAATGCTCCATTGGTAAATTTTAAAATAGCAACTCCTGTATCTTCCACTTCAATATTCATCAACGCTGTAGTAGTTTTAGCAAATACACTTTCCACATCTCCCATCATCCATTCTAATAAATCAATATGATGACTTGCTTGATTTGTTAAAACACCTCCATCCTGAGCCCATGTGCCACGCCACGGGTCCATATCATAATATGCCTGATCCCTGCTCCACCTAACTCTAACAGTACCTAATACTAATTTCCCAAATCTACCATGTTCTAAGGCTTCCCTTAACTTTTGAACAGGAAGATTGTACCTGTTTTGTTTTACAACAAATAACCTTGATCCATTTTTATCACATTCTGTAATCATTTTATCTGCATCTTCTAATTTTAGCGCCATAGGCTTTTCCACAACTACATGTTTTCCATACTGAGCAACATCAATTGTTATTTTAGCATGAGAACCAGAAGGAGTTAATATATTAACAACATCAATCGATTTTTCCTTATCTAACATTTCAAAATAGTTTGTATAATAGGGTACATTATATTCTCCAGCCCATTTTTTTGCTCGCTCTTCTTTAATATCACATACTGCTACAAGATTTGCATTCTCAAGCTGATCAATAATAGGAATGTGTTTTCTTGCAATCCTGCCACAACCTATTACAGCAAAATTTAATTTTTCTTTCTTCACACCTATACTCCTTTATATAGTCTTTTACCTAAAAATATCGGCAATTCTGGTATATTTTTTATTTTCTCATATACAACATCTATATTATAAAAAACTTTGTAATATCTCCCTATTTTTTTCTGTGTTTCATACACAAAAAAAGTGCTTCTACTGTCACCATTTCGAGGTTGGCCAACAGAACCAACATTAACAATATATTTTAAACCATCTCTAAATTCAATTTCTAATTCATCATCGGCTTTTATTTCACTATATTTACCACTATTTTCTTCAAATATAATAGGATAATGGGTATGGCCAATAAATAATATCTGGTTATCGCCAAAAAATTTAAATTCATCCATAGCATGAAATATTGATGTTATGTATTTAAATGATGTTGGTTGTGAAATACATGAATGAGAAAACATTAAATTGTCTATTGATTTTGTTAGGCCGAACTCATTTATTTTCAAAAAATAATGTTTTAAAAGCACTTGTTTAGTATAGTTAATTCCTGCCTTTGCATTTGACGAGAAAAATTGTAAATATTCAGGATGCAATAGAGCAAATTCATGATTACCCATTAAAATAGTATCTGTATTTTGTAAAATTAATTCCAGACATTTATTGGGAGAGGGGCCATAGCCAATAACATCTCCCAGACAGATAATTTTATCAATATTTAAATCTGAAATTTTATTCATTACTTCTTTTAAAGCTTCAAAATTAGAATGAATATCGCTAATTATTGCTATTTTCATAAATTAATCCA
>CAYLKS010000024.1:6450-41396 GCA_964384205.1 uncultured bacterium
CCAACACTTTTTAAAATGCCATTGATATACTTTGAAGAATCTGCATTACAAAATAAATGAGACAAATTGAGCGCTTCATTGATAGTTATAACAGGATTAATTAAATCAAAATTAAAAAATTCGCTAATTGCCATTCGGATAATATTTTTTTCAACTATAGGCATTCGTTCAATAGTCCAGTTCACAAGGTATCTTTTCATAATAGTATCATATTTTTCTATATTCTTTATTGTAAATTCAAACAACTCAATAAAAAAGCTATACACCCTTTCTTTATCAGGGAAAAAATATTTAATATCTTCTATTATTTTATTTTTATCTGCAGGATTTACCTCATAATAGTATAAAGCACATAGAGCATAAATTCTACTCCTAAAGCGCGGTTGATAATCTTTTTTTTTAATTAATTTTTCCATATCACCCATATTTCACTAATTTATTTTATTTGTTTTAATAAATTTGACATTTCAATCGCAGACAATGCGGCATCCCAACCTTTATTGCCCATTTTAGTACCTGCTCGCTCAATAGCCTGTTCTATAGAATCTGTTGTAAGAATTCCAAATATAACAGGTTTCATAGTAGATAACATAGTATTTGCAACACCTTTTGCAACTTCTGAAGCAACATAATCAAAATGAGGAGTAGAGCCTCTTATCACAGCACCTAAACACACAATAGCATCATAATCTTTTTCAGTTAATTTTTTTGCAATTAAAGGAATTTCATAAGACCCTGGTGTCCAGTAAACATCAATATTAGCATCGTCAACACCATGTCTATAAAAACAATCGAGTGCGCCTGATAATAGTTTATTTGTAATAAATTCATTAAACCTGCTAACCACACAGGCAAATTTCAGTCCTTTACCGTTTAACTTACCTTCAAAAGTATTAGGCATCATTTTCCTCCGTATCAAAATTTAAAAAATGTCCTAATTTAGTTTTTTTGGTCAATAAATATTTTTTATTAACTTCATTCGGTTGAATCACAAGAGGTACTCTATCAACAATTTCTAATCCATAGGCATCAAGTCCTACAATTTTTTTAGGATTATTTGTGATTAATTTTATTTTTCTCACTCCCAGATATTTTAATATTTGAGCCCCAATGCCATAATCTCTCAAGTCGGCAGGAAATCCCAATTTTAAATTAGCTTCTACTGTATCATATCCTTTATCCTGCAAACTATAAGCGAGTATTTTATTTTTTAAACCGATCCCTCTACCTTCCTGCCTTAGATAAAGTAATATTCCTTTGCCATTGTTATCTATCATTTGCATAGCATTGTGTAATTGATCCCCACAATCACATCTTAAAGAACCTAAAACATCGCCAGTTAAACATTGACTATGGACTCTAACTAATGCTGGTTCATCAGATGAAATTTTTCCTTTTACCAGAGCAAGGTGATGATCACCTGTGGTTTGATCCTCAAAAAGATATAAATGAAATTTCCCATATTTACTTGGAAATGGAATATCCACAATAAGTTCTATTAATTTTTCTTTTTTCAATCTATAAGATATTAAATCACGGACTGTTATAATTTTCAAATTAAATTTTTTAGCAATCTGAAATAACTTTGGAAGGCGTGCCATTTCCCCGCTATCATCAACAATTTCGCATATATATCCTGCTGGATAAAATCCTGCTAATTTTGCCAAATCAACTGCAGCTTCAGTATGCCCTGCTCTTCGTAATACACCACCATTTGCCGCTCTTAATGGAAATACATGGCCTGGTCTTGCAAAGTCATGAGCCTTATATTTTGGATCAGCAAGAGCTTTAATTGTTTTTGCTCTGTCATAAGCAGATATACCAGTAGTTGTTCCTTCCCTTAAATCCACTGAAATTGTGAAATTCGTTCCCATTTTTGAACTATTATTATCAGCCATCATCTGTAGATTTAATTCTTCTACTCTTTTTCCATCTAAAGGGACACAAAGCAAGCCTCGCGCTTCTTTTATCATAAAATTAACTTTTTCCGGTGTAACAAGTTCAGCAATACCTAAAAGGTCGCCCTCATTTTCCCTATTTTCATCATCAACAACAATAATAAGTTCACCTTTTTTCAAAGATTCAATTGCATCGTCTATTGTATTAAATTTGTAATTCTCTTCCATTCTACCCTCCATATTTATATAAAACCATTTTGTTTCAACTTTTCTAATAAAATATCATCTTTGTTGCTATTTTGCAAATTCAAATTGTTCATATACTGAATAACATATTTCCCGATCATATCGAATTCAATATTAACATTATCTCCCTGCTTTTTGTATTTTAATGTAGTAGTATTAATAGTCTGATCAATAAGACCTACTCGAATAAACTTATTGCCAATTTCCTGTATGGTTAGGCTGATCCCATCTATTGCTATAGAACCTTTTGGCACCACATAAATTTTAGCCTCTTGAGGCATAAAAAATTTTAAATATAAAGGCTGGTTTTCTTTTCTAATTTCTATTATTTTTGTTTTTAAATCAACATGACCAGAAACTAAATGACCGTCTAACTTATCTTTTATTGACATTGCTGGTTCAAGATTCACAAAATCCCCATATTGTAAATCTGATAAATTTGTACAGGCTAAAGTATCTTTTATAGTTTGAAAAGAAAACAAGTTAGTACTTTTTGATATTACTGTTTGACATGCCCCATTTACACTGATACTATCACCAATATTTATTTCCTCTAATGGTAAATTTGTATTTACTGTGAATATTTTATAATTTTCATAATTGTCAATTTTAACAATCTTGCCAATATCCTTGATAATTCCAGTAAACATTATAACTTTCCTTCTACTAATAAATTATCTTCAAATGTTTTAAATTCTACTTGCTTTAACTTTATAGAATTGTTCAATTTTCTTTTATTTAATAAATCAAAAGGAGATTTGCCAGGGCCTAATATACTATTGCCATAAAAAAAGTATAGTTTATCTACTAAATTATTCTGAATAAAAAAAGCACTTAGCCTCTCCCCTGCTTCTACAAGCGCTGATGAAATACCTTTATTATAAAGCGCTTCTATTATATCATCTGGATTTTTCAAACTTTTTATAAAAATATATTCTGCATTGAATTTTTTGCTTATATTGTTATTATCTGTCATTATAATTGTTTTTCCATCATCAATATTAAAAATTTTTAAATTTTCATCAAAATCACATGAATGTGAAAGAATTATTCTATAAGGATTTTCCCCCTTATAATAACGTACAGTGTATAAAGGATTATCTTTTTTTATAGTATTAGTCCCGGTAATTATAGCATCATATCCTGCTCTAATATAATGTGCATAAGCACGAGCTTTTTCATTTGTTATCCATTTTGAATAACCTTTTGTATCTGCAATTTTTGCATCAAGAGTCATAGCAATTTTAATTCCTATAAAAGGACTCTGTTTTGAAATAAACTTATTAAATTTTTCATTTAACTTTTTTGCTTCTTCTTCTAATATTCCAGAAACAACCTCTATATTATGCTGTTTAAGTTTTTCTATTCCTTTACCATTCACAATGGGATTCGGATCTTTTTGAGCAATAACAACTTTTTTTATACCTGCTTTTATAATTGCATCTGTACATGGTGGGGTCTTACCATAATGGACGCATGGTTCTAAATTTACGTATAAAGTCCCCCCCATAGGATCTTCTTTGCAACTTTTCAAGGCTTCAATTTCAGCATGAGGAAGTCCTGCTTTCTTATGATAACCTTTACCAATAATTTTATTATTTTTAGTTATAATACAGCCCACTAATGGATTTGGACTCGTATATCCATAAGCTTTTTCAGCAAGTTTTAAAACTTGCTTCATAAATTTAATGTCTAATTCCATTTTATTTTTAGCCATAAGTCTGTAACATACTAACAAAAAAAAACTTAATTGTCAAGATGCTGTTTTTATTGAGATAATAATTTGATATTCAAATTTATTGATATAAGAATCGTTTGATTTTTTTAGTAGGGGTCTTTTCAAATTCTTCTTCTACTAATTTGAATTCAGAAATTTTAGAAAAATTAGGTAATACTACATTAATTTTATCTATTAATTTTTGAAAATAGTCATTTATCCATTCTTTTACATGAGATTGATCCTTTGAATAAAATGAATTTTTTTCAAAAATTAATTCAATATCTGGGTAAATCAAAGCAATAAGCTTAGATTGTCTCTGGATAACTAATGATTCAATTACAAAAAGGTCAGAATCAAGAAGTTGCTCTATTTCTTCAGGATATATATTTTCACCTGATGACCCCAGGATAATATTTTTCAATCTACCTTTTATATAAATATATCCATGCTTATCCATTTTAGCAAGATCACCTGTTTTTAACCATCCATCTTTAGTGAATATTTTTTCTGTAGCTTCTTTATTATTAAAATAACCAGAAAACACCATATCACCTTTTGTCTGGATTTCACCTATTCCCGTTTTAGGATCCGGGTTATAAATTCTAATCTTAGCTTCAGGAGTAGCATATCCACAACTATACAATTTTGTATCAGTTACTTTAGAACCTGCAATTAAAGGAGCACATTCAGTCATACCATAACCAACATGATAAGGGAAATTCCCCTCATACATAAAACGCTCTACTTCCGGATGAATTGGAGCTCCACCAAATCCAATATGTTTTAGTTCCCCTCCTAAGGTTTTATGAAGTTGAGCTGCTGCTTTTTTATATAATATTTTGCGAGTAATAGGAAAAGAAACCAGCGCTTTTAGTAACATATTAGATTCAAATTTCTTTTTGATTTTGGTCTTATATATTTTTTCCATAATTAATGGAACTGCAAACATCATAGTTGGTTTTACTTTCTGAAATGCTTGCAATAACACTCTTGCACCTAACCGCTGAGTTACATAATAAATACTTGCTCCAAAACTCATAGGAGCTAATAAAGCAAGTGAACTTTCATAAGTATGTGCTAATGGTAATACAGATAAAAATCTTTCTTTTCCTATTTCCGGATCTACATAAAATAATCCACCCTTAATTGAGGATAATATATTTTTATGTGTAAGTAATACACCTTTAGATACTCCAGTGGTTCCTGAAGTATAAACTAAAGAAGCAAGGTCATCTGGTTTAATTTCCTGCTCTTTCTTTAAAGTAGTTTTTATAAAGGTATCAGCTTTTTTTAAAAAATTATTGATATTATTAAAAATTTGTTTATCTATAGAAAATTTATCGCTTATATCAATAAGTTGTAAGTTTTCCAGGCTAAAGGCATATTCTAAAAATTTTGGTTGATTTATTTCAAAAATATCAAGATAGTATTTATTCAAAAATACAGCTTTACTCTCAGATAAATTTAATATATTAATTATACTATTGAATGAAAAATCAGGGAGAATAGGAACCGCTACCGCCCCGTAATATAAAATTGACAAAAAACTAATTGCCCAGTTTATACTATTCGGGCCTATTATGGCAATCTTTTCTCCTTTTTGAATGTTCAGGCTTTTAAATGTAGCTATCATAGTTTTTATTTTAGTAAAAACTTCATCATATGTAAGCTTATCACCATCAACTTCACATAAAAATGTTTCATTTCCAAAATATTCAATAGAATAATTAATATACTCGCGTAATGTTTTACATTGTAAATAGTAATTATTCATTTTAATTCTAACCTTCTAAAAAATTTGCCTTTTTTGGGGTTATTATTTACTATTGAATAAATTTCATCAATTAATATATCGGGAGTTAAGATACTGCTTTCATAATATTCATTTGTAACAGAATACACTTTAGTTGCTGGAGGAATGATTTTTTTTATTCTTGGATCAATTGACAAAAATTGTTCATAAGTAGTTAAATTATTTGAAACTATAAAAATATCTGTCTTTTTCAAAAGAGTAAAAAAATTTTCCAAACTTATAGGAGAACTAATAAAATCAAAATCATTATTTAACAACTTTATGCCGATATTGTTAAACATATTACAAACAAATGACTTCTTCCCTACAATCCAAGCTGAACCATTAAAAATGCTTCCCCATAAAATATTTTGATCAGAATATTTTATCCTGTTTGTTTGAACAATATTATAATACCTGTTCTCAATATCTTTGAAAATAGAATCAGCAATTTCAGGACAACCTAATAACCATCCAAAAAACTTAATCCATTCCGTTCTTCCTAATAACGAATTTTCTATCCATTCAGAACTTATAATAGATGGTAAATTTAATTTATTAAGCTGATTATCCAGATCATACATACTGCCAGGTTTATTAATTAAAAAGACCTTTGTACCAGATTTAATAACTCTTTCTAAATTTATGCCGTATTCTGTCCCTACTTCAATAATATTATATTTTTTGATTTTTTCTTTTATTTCTTTTGAAGTTATATAAATAGAGCCTGCTATTGAAGAGGCTCTATCTAACTTATTAAACATATTTAGAATTTCAGCTTGGACTACGTTACTTATCCCAATTTTATCCAAAGGATAATCAACCTTAGTAGAATCATTTATTATTACTTTCTTTTTCTTTAAATTGATCTTATAAGATATTTTTTTATTAGAATTCTGATTTATCTTTTTTACTTGTAAATAAACAACAGAATCATCTACTACAATATCAAGATAAGCAGCATATTTTATAACATTAGAAAAACTCGAGGATATAATTATAAGGAAAAGTAATAACAATCTATAGATCATAATATCGAGCAATCTCCCATGGATGTGGAATTTCTCTCATTTCTTTAATATCTTTTCGTTTTACCTGTATCCATTTTTCTATTAAATGAACTGGAAAAATGTTTTTGTACGTAAGATATTCGTAATCCTCTTCTAATGCGTTTAGCGCTTCTTCTAAAGTAGCTGGGAAAGATTTTATTTTATCCAATTCTTCTTTTGGTAAAGAATATAAATTCTTTTCTATAGGTCCATACCCTTCTTTTTGAGGGTCTATTTGATTTCTAATGCCATCAAGCCCTGCCATAATAATTGCAGTATATGCAAGATAAGGATTACAGGTAGCATCCATTGTTCTAAATTCGAATCTTTGCACTGCTGGATCTTTTATATATCCGGGAATTCTTATAGCTGCAGATCTATTAGATTTTGCAAAAACAGCTTTAACAGGTGCTTCTAAACCTGGAATTAATCTTCTGTAAGATACTGTTGTTGGATTGGTAAATGCGAGCAAAGATGAAGCATGTTTGAATATACCACCAATAAAGTAAAGCGCTTCTTTAGAAAGATTGTATAAACCGTTAGAATCATAAAATATATTTTCTCCATTTTTTAATAAAAAGATATGCATATGCAATCCATTACCTGCTTCCCCAGGTATCAATTTTGGAATAAAAGTAATGATTTTATCATTTTTTAAAGCTATTTTATGGCAAATATTTTTCGCAAGAACTGTTGCATCAGCTGTGGTTTCTATTGGCATAAATGCAAACTCAATTTCTGATTGAGAACTTGCAACTTCATGATGGTGGTATTTGATATCATAATTTAACGATTTAAGAGCTTTTACGATTTCATTTCTTATTTCAAAATGATGATCATTAGGAGCAGACCTAAAGTATCCCCTATTTGCGGCAATTCTATAAATTTCTTCTCCACTGCTTGGGCTTGTAAATTCACTACTTGAGATTTTATAAGATACTTCTCTTAAAGTTAATCTACTGTATAAAGAATCTAATATATTAAATTCCAACTCAATACCAACTTTAACTTCATCAGCTACACCTTCTTCCTTAAGTAAATTTACAGCTCGTAAAATAAGATGCCTTAAATCCTGATCAAAATTTTTGCCTCCATCAGTTTCTATTATGTATGTCATAAAGCTAAGTGTATTTTTCTCTTCTCTGGAAGGATCAAAAAAAGCAGAATTAAGATCAGGAATCAATATCATATCGGAATTATTAACCGGTGCAAATCCCAGATTAGATGCATCAAAACCAATGCCATTTTCGATTACTTTTTCAGTAAAATTTTCTGCAGGGATTGTAACGTTTCTTATTCTTCCATCAATATCAACGATTAAAAAACTAATAAAATCAATATTGTTTTCTTTAACAAATTTTTGAACCTCAGCAGCATTATTAAACTTTTTCATCAGAGCTCCTTTTTAAGAGATTTTGTTACCCCATACATCATCACATCGATACCAAGCTGACTAATATCACCAGATAAATGTGATTTAGTCAAATTTGAATAAAAAGAACAGCCTCCTGTATCTTCAATCACAATACCTGAAAATTTATCATTTTCCTCAGCATAAAATGTAATCTCTCCTAAATCTTCAGCAATATGGATATTATTGCAATGATGTAATTGTAAATGAGAATTTGGAGTAAATACTACCACTAAAAAACCATCATAATTATCTATTTTATCATACAGCTCAATTGAAATTCTACGCTCAATATCTTCTCTATTGAAAATTGAGATAATATAATGATTGTCCTCATATTTAAAATTTGCATTTAATATTTTACAAATCTTTTTTATTAAATCTTCTGTTATCTTTATCATATAGGCACTCCATTTTATATAAATTTAAACGTAGTTTTATCAGGCCTATCTTCTAAAACAATGCCCATTTTTTTGAGTCTCTCTCTTATAAGATCTGCTAATGCCCAATTTTTTTCTTTTCTTGCATTCTGCCTAATTTCAATTAAAAAATTTATCAAATTTTCTGCTAATTCACTATTCTGTTCCTTCTTATCTGTTTTTAATATTCCAATTACTCTGTCTATTTTGAAAATAGTATTTTTAATATATTCCGCCTCTTTTTTTGTAATAGAACCATTTACAACTTTGGGGTTTAATTCTTTTATAAATTCGAAAACTTTACCGAGTGCGCCGGAAATATTCAAATCATCATCCATTTGTTCTTCAAATTCACCAAGCATATTATCCACTGCTTTTTGAATTTCTATATGCAGCGTATCCCCCTTTTCTATCATATCTAAATTATGTATAAAATCTTTTATTCTTTGAATAGTATTTTCAGCTGCCTTGATTCCATCAAATGTAAAATTCAGCCTTTGCCTATAATGAGTTGATATTAAAAGATATCTTATAGCAATAGGATCATATCCCATTTCTAACAAATCTCTTAAGGTATAAAAATTTCCTAACGATTTACTCATTTTTTTACCATTAACAATAAGATGTGCACAATGCAACCAATAATTAACAAATTTCTTGCCTGTAGCCGCTTCTGCTTGCGCTATTTCATTTTCATGATGAGGAAAAATATTATCAACACCTCCTGTATGTATATCAAATGTCTCGCCAAGATATTTCATACTCATAGCAGAGCATTCTATATGCCAACCAGGCCTACCTTTTCCAATTTCAGTTTCCCAATAAACATCTCCATCATCAGGAGACCATGCTTTCCACAATACAAAATCTTTTGCCTCTTCTTTTTCATATTCATCAGAATCAATACGAGCACCATCTATAAGATTTGATAAATCAATATGAGAAAGCTTTCCATAATCTTTGAATTTTTTTATTCTATAGTATATAGAACCTTTAGATTCATATGTATATCCCTTTTCAATAAGCTTTTTTATAAGCTCTACCATCTCTTTTATATGAGCTGTTGCCTCTGGATAATATTCTGCTTTTTCGATATTTAATTTTTCAATATCTTCAAAAAACGCTTTTTTATATTTTTGTGTGTACTCGCTAAGAGAAATATTTGCTTCTTTACTTCCTTTGATAGTTTTATCATCAACATCCGTTAAATTCATAACTTGTATTACTTTATAGCCTTTATATTTTAAGTAACGTCTCAACAAATCCTCAAATATATAAGCTCTAAAATTTCCTATATGTGCATAATTATAAACTGTTGGTCCACATGTGTACATTTTCACTTCAGCAGGATTTATACTTTTAAACTCTTCAACTTTTTGAGACATCGTATTATAAAATTTAAGACTCATCATCCCTCCATTTTTTATATGTGAAACTATATATTCTATCCTCTTCTAACACATAATATTTTCTTTCAAACAACCAGGGCCCCAGATTAATAAAAATTTTATCTTTGCCAAGAGGCTTTATTAATTCTTTATGAGTATGTCCAATAATAATATTATCAATATCATCTTTTGATTTTAGAAAATCTATAGCCCATTCTATATACTCTGTATGATCAAATTTTTCAAAATTTTTATAATTAACCTGTCTACTTGTTTTTGATAATAATAACGCAATTTTCATACTCAAATCCGGATGTATTATTTTAAATAACTTTTGATTGAATTTGTTTCGTAAAATTTTTTTCAATATTCTATATCCTGTATCACTTTTCGCTAAACCATCTCCATGAGTCATATAATATGTTTTATCATTAAGTTTTATTTCTAAACTATCATTTATAACATTCATTCCAATAAAATCTTTAAAAAAATTCCCAAGATAAAAATCATGGTTACCGGCAAAATAATAAATTTGCTTTCCTTTTAATCGTAATTCTCTTAACAACAACAATAATTCAAAAAAGTGCTTAGGTATATAATAAGTATATTCCCACCAAAAATCAAATAAATCTCCTAAAATAAAAATATTTAAAACATTTTCTTCAAAAAATTTTTGCTTAATAAGTTCTACAAAAGAAAAATAATTCTGCTGATCAAATTCATTTTTTGCTGGTTTTAAATGGAGATCCGAGATGAAATATGATATATTATTCATTTAATATTTGATTTATATTTTCCTGATTTTTCAGTGTTTGATCCATAGAAGCATCTATATCATAGGTCCCTTTTCTATCATCAATTTCTATTTTAAATTTATCGAGCAATTCAGCAAAAGAATTATTAACTTCTATTAATATACCTCTGGCTGCATAAAGCTGCTGAGATGTAATATCTTGAAATTGTAATTGAGTATATATTTCATTTAAAATCTGCTCAGAACTTGAAGCTATATTTTTCATTTCATTTATTTTGTTCTTTACATTTTCTGCTAAATTAGTCTCCTTTTCTAATTCCTCACATATACTGGATATTTTAATATTACTATCTATTAAAGTGTCTACTTTATCCATTATGCCAAGTGTTGTTTCTTCTGTTTCTTTGCTTACATTTTCAATTTTAGATTTGGCCTTTGGCATTTTTTCTAAACTATTTTCGATTTTTTCATGGAGTTTGTTAATTTTTGGGAATACATCTTTAATATTAAAAAAAATTTTTTCTACTTCTGATAATGCAGTCGGTAACTCACTCATTATATTTAGCATTTCTGGTCTTAGCTTATCTAATATCTTTAAAATCGATTTTGCAGTATTCAATTTTTTTAGCGAATCATTAACATTTATCTTTTTCATATTTTTCTCCTTTCCTTTGACATATTTTTATTATAATGAATTATGTATATATCGTCAAGTAATTATTATTTTTATAATGAATTATAAATATTATTATAAATATTGACCCCTTTTGATAAATCCATAATATCTTGAGATAGGTTATAACATCTTTGCAATAATTTTTCAGGATTAGAAAATAATGATGGTAATTTTTGTACAACTCTCTGATATTCTTTAATTTCAAAATCTTCTACAACAAAACCAACATTGTATTCTTCTACAATAGTATCTGTATCTCCTATACCTTTATTGATTATAGTGGGCAACCCACATGCTATGGTTTCTCCAAATTTTGTAGGAAATGAACTCATTTTTGAAAAACATGGTTCTATAAATGAAATAGAAATATCACATTGAGAGATTTTTTCCGGTAAAAGAAAATATGAACTTGTATCAATAAATATTTTATCTTTCATTTCCACATTTTGCTTAATCTCGATCTGATTTATTAATTCAAAAAGATAATTTTTCAAATTGATATTATTTATATACATCTGAAAAGAAGAATGAGGGTATCTTTTTAATAATTCAGAAAAAAAGATAAACATTTCATTGGGCTTATACCATGAACCAATAGAACCTATATAGATTAGCCTAAAATCTAATTTTTCTTTTAGTTCATAAAGTCTTTTGATTTTTGTGTTATAATCGAATTTAAAATGATTTAAATCAGTGCTTGTTGGTATAACATATATTGGAGCTGATGTAATATATCTATCTTTATTATCCTTTATATATTTTTTAGCTTTATGAGTTAAAACAACAATTGCGCTGGCTTTAAATAAAAATTTTTTCTCAAAAAATTTAGCAATCTTATAAATAAAACCGTGTTGCTTCCATGCACCACCGTCAACTTTTTCCTCAGGCCAAAATCCACGCATATCAAAAATATATTTAGCATTAAAAAATCTTATCAGTGATATACCGATTAAACTTCCAACATATCCCCTGCAGTGTATTATATCAATTGTCTCTTTTGCAAGTTTCTTTCTTAAATAGTATATTCCTTTCAATATATCATATGTAGTAGAAAATAAAGAAAATTTTTTATGATATCGAAGACTAAACCATGTTATAGTAGTATCTTTTATTTTTTTTAAAACCAATTCTTTATTTTGTTCAAATCTATCTTTTTTATCATAAGTTAATACATAATATTCATGTCCTTTATGGCTTAACTCTAAAATATAAGGAAGAATTTGGGAGTTACCCAATGGATCTGTCAATCCATCATATGAAATATAAAGAATGCTTTTACTCATAGTTTTTATGATATAACAAAAAGAAGTAATTTTCAATAATAATTTTTAATTTTTTTTCAACATTTAATAATCAATTTGTTATATGAAATTCTAACTTTTTAGTTATTAGCTATTTTTTTATTTATTGACAAAAAAATATTGAATATTATATTATTTTAAGAACTATTTATACTTTTTTACGTATAATAAAATAAATAGGAAGAAATAAAAGGAGTTAGATTATGTTACAGCCATATCTATATTGGATAATCATGGGGATTATTTTACTTATTATGGAATTTTTTATTCCAGGATTTATTATCTTCTTTTTTGGTATAGGTGCTATTGTAACAGGGGGTTTAGCATATTTACATATTGTTAATAGTTTTTCTGTGCAGTTATTTGTTTTTTTGTGTACTTCAATTTTAACATTGATTCTACTTAGAAAAACATTAAAAACAACTTTTCTGGGTAAAAATTTTGACAAAAGCGAAAAATATTCCAATATTGAAATTGGTAGAGAAGTGGAAGTAGTAAACAATATATCTCCCCACAAACCAGGAACTGTAAAGTATCAAGGTTCTTTATGGAGTGCAAAATCAGAAACAGAACTAAAAAAAGGAGAAATAGTTAAAATAAAAGATTATGATGGAATAACATTAATTGTGGAAAAAATAAAGGAGGATTAATTATGTCAGGCGGAGCAATTTTTTTATTATTGTTAATTCTTTTTGCATTGATAACTTTATTTAAAACAGCTGTGATTGTGCCAAACCAGGAAGTATATGTGGTAGAGCGTTTAGGAAAATATTCAAGAACATTGAGTGCAGGATTTCATATTTTAATACCATATATTGATAAAATTAGATATAAACATACATTAAAGGAACAGGCGATTGATGTCCCTCCACAAATGTGTATAACAAAAGATAATATAGCAGTAGAAATAGATGGAGTATTATATTTGAAAGTTGTTGATCCGGTTAAAGCAAGTTATGGAATAACAAATTATGTTTTTGCAATTATTCAGCTTGCTCAAACAACAATGAGATCTGAGATTGGAAAACTTGATTTGGATGTTACATTTGAATCAAGAGATAATATTAATGCAGAAATTGTTAAAGCTATCGATGAAGCATCTGATCCATGGGGAATAAAAGTCACAAGATATGAAATAAAAAATATAGAACCGCCACAATCTATTAGAGATGCAATGGAAAAACAAATGAGAGCAGAAAGGGAAAAAAGACAGCAAATAGCTTTGTCTGAAGGAGATAAATTGGCAAAAATAAATAGAGCAGAAGGAGTCAAGCAGGAAGCTATTAAAAAATCTGAAGGTGAAAGAATTAAGATGGAAAATGAGGCAAAAGGTAAAGCAGCAGCAATTTTTGAAGTCGCAAAAGCAACAGCATTGGGAATTACGGAAATTGCAAAAGCAATAAACCAACCCGGCGGAAAAGAAGCTGTGCAATTACGCGTTGCGCAAGAATGGATTAATTCATTTGGCAATCTTGCTAAAGAAACAAATTCCATGATAGTTCCTACAAATGTGGCTGATCTTGCAAGCGTTACTGCAATTTTAAAAAATTCTTTTAATTTTATAGATGACAAAAAAGAATAGTTCTTTTTGTTGAATAATATATATTTTTGATTTTTGAAACAAAAAAACAGCATTAATAAAATTTTTTAAAAAAAGAGGTGCTGGATTATTTTAGCTTCTATTTAAAAAGATATTGACAAATTAAAAATAAATTATTATATATATAACGAAATTATTCAACAAAATGGCGGTGTAGCTCAGCTGGTAGAGCAGCGGAATCATAATCCGCGTGTCAGGGGTTCGAGTCCCTTCACCGCTATTTATATTGATTTCCTCAAAATGGGGGTTATTGGTGTCTCAAAATTTACCAATAGATGAACTGATAAAAATAGTAAGTAGAGGCGGTGCTGTAAAAACTGGAGTTAATGTATATAATAAAAAAGGTATTTTATTATTAGATAAAGACGTTCTTGTTAAAAATGTTCAAACTCTTCTTGTTTTAAAATCTAATGGATTAATTCAGGTACCTATCGATCATGCTAATGGTGGGTTATGGGATAAAGACGGAAAATTAATAAAATCTAAGAAAACTTCTTATATTGAGGAAAGAAAAAAATATAATATATCTGAAGTAGAAAAAAAAGTTAAAGAGATAAAAGAAATAAAAGCAGAAGCAAAACAACTACATTTTAAAGCCAAAAATTCTGTGAGAAAAGTTTTAAAGCAAATCACAGAAAGTGGTGGTCAATTCGATAATTCTTTAATAGAAAATACTGTCAATGATATAGTAGTTTTTCTGGATAAAAGAGAAAATGCTTTTTCTTATTTAGCAAAAGAAATATTCACTTTTGATGAATATTTATATAATCATTCTGTTAATGTATGTACAATAGGAACTGCAGTTGTAAAATTCTTTAATAATGAATTTAGCAAACTAATTAATGAAAGTATTAATAGAATACTGGTAGATGATATAAATGTTCATTTTAAAGATGAAAATTTAAATTCTTTTCTATTTTATTATCCAGAAGATTTAAAAGCAATTTCTAAAGGCTTATTATTGCATGATATCGGAAAGATTGTAATACCTGATAAAATTTTAAATAAAAATAGTAAGCTAACAAAAGAAGAATTTGAAATTATGAAAGAGCACAGTTTTCTTAAAGGTGCAGAGATCCTTGATAAAAATAATATATCAGATACTATTATAAGAAATATTGTAATTTATCATCATGCCACAATATATGAGGATGAGGAAAGAGCTTATCCTCTTGATAAACTTTATATAGAAATCCCACCTTATGTCAAAATAGCTAAGTTAACAGACATTTATGATGCAATGACCTCTAAAAGAGCCTACAAAGACGCAATAAACCCAGTTGTTGTTGTAACAAATATTTTTAGACAATTTGCTAATAAAGATAAACTACTACAGATTATTTTACATTCATTTGTTAAAGTTGTGGGGATATACCCGCCCGGTAGCGTGGTTCATTTACAAAATGGACAACTGGCATATATTCTTGATAGTAAAGGTCCTATTGTAATTCCTTTTACAGATCGTTACGGCAACACATTAGAAAAAGAACAAGACCCTATAAATATCAACGAAATAAAAGTAGAGGCAGGATTTAACATTGATAGAAGAAAAGCTCCTCTAGATCCTGTGGAAGCTTATAAAATTTTACCCCAGTATCTTAGAGAAGCTCCATAAATAAATTTTATTATACGTCGTCTTTTGATTTATTTATAAGAGATATTGCTCCATACAATAAAATAACGAAAATTACTGAACCAAAATATAATTTACCTGTTAAAACTTCATCTGCAGCCATTATTAATGCAATTGTTCCTGGAATAAAAGCTAAAATTACCAATAATATCCATCCTATTATTTTGTTCATTTGATATCCTCCTTTTTGAAAAATTATAATATAATATTTCATTAATGTCAATAAAATTTTATGTTTCTCATAATCTTATAGTTTTTTTAAAATTAGATATTTTACTATTAAATATTATTGTATAAGTTGTTATTGAAAAAATTGGAATATTTTTTATTTGAAATATTATACTAAAATTTTTGCTTTCTCCAGGATTTAAGGAAATTATTTCTTTTCCAATTGAGTGAAAATATTTATTATTAGCATTTATTATAAAATCAGTGGTAGAAAAAGTAATAAAGTTGTCTGTTAGATTTTTTACTTTTATTTTAATATTCATTTCTCCGGGCTCCTTAACACATTCAATATTAAAAAATAAATTACCGGCATTGTCAATAATTTGAAATCTATTTTGAATATAGGTATCTTTAGAATTTACATTTTTTAATTCTACTTTTGATTTTTCTAATAACTTATTATCCCTGTTTCTTATAAAAATATATATTTTTTTTTCATTCATTATTTTCTCAGGAAGAGCAATATAAAAAGTTTTTAAGTACTCTTTATTATTGCCAAAAGGAGTATACGACTTACGGCTACCCAGAATTAATGGTTTGATTTTTTCATTGGCTAATGTAAAAATATTGAAAATAAAAACATCTTCTAATTTACTGTATCTTTTATTTAAATAAAATTTGATTTTATTTTGTTCTATTTTATAAAAAGGAGAAGGAGGAATAAATTTAACTATTAAAAGAGGAGTTTTTGCAATATTATAAGGATGATTTTCTAAAAAATAATTGAATTCATGTTCAGGCATTCTATTGGTATAGGCAAAATATTCCTTATCCGGGTAAAAAAAATCTATTTGGAAATGTTTATTTCCATAGGAAATTATATTAAATATAATTAAAAAAACTAATAACCTAATCATGGAATCTCTCCTTTTTTCCAAGTATAAATAACAGCGTCATCCCAGCCTGTAACTAATAATTTCATCCATTCTGTATCTTCTGTTCTCATATCTCCTGGGAATACTAATCCGAATGTTATTTCCCAATATGGTTCATCATAAATATGACCATCAGCCTGGACAGGTTTATATTTAGGATGCGTACCTTCTCCGATCACAATTGGTTTTGCTCTTTCTAATTTATCATTTATCAAAACAAACATCTCACGAAAATCTATAAGCAAATCTTGCATTGATTTTGAACGTGCTGTTATATTAAACCATACATGATCCTGAGCATATTTAACATATCTTGATAATAATGCTTTTGTCTGGCTATATGTTAAGCCTCTATCACGTGCGAAATTTCTATAATACTGTTCTATATGAGCCGGCGAATTATATTCTACTATATAAGATACACTTCTATCTTTATTTACTCTATCATATAATTGAGTTAATGTTGTATAATATTCTCCACCATAATCATAGGTTTTTTTAAAACAGTTTATAAATAATAATATTTGTATTAATACAAATAAAATTAGCCATCTCATTTATATCCTCCTTTTTTTATATTATAAAAGCAGATTTTATGCCATGAAGTGTTATATTATTTTTTTATTACTTTTTGTTTTTTTTTAATGTATTATTATGTAATTCTTTTATTATATAAAATTGTTCAATAAAAAATTTATTACTATTATTACTATCTATTTTTTTGTTTCTTAATTTATAGATTTTTTCTAAAATTTTTTCAGTTTTAGCATCTTTCATTAACATTATTTATCTCCCTAAAATTAATATAAGTGTATTTTCTATTATTGTCAAATTTTTTTTAAATTATAAAAATATTGCTTTTTTTTATATAATTTATTATAATTTCATCATGTTAATTGATGAAGTTGTAATTGAAGTTACATCTGGAGATGGTGGAGCCGGCTGTATTAGTTTTAGAAGAGAAAAATTTGTTCCTAAAGGCGGGCCGGATGGTGGAGATGGTGGCCGAGGCGGCCATATTATCTTTAAAGTAGATTTTAATAAAAATACATTACTTGAATTTAGATATAAAAAAAAATTTAAAGCACCAAATGGTAAACCTGGCATGGGAGCTTTAAAAACAGGAGCAGATGGTAAAGATATTATTCTTACTGTACCACCAGGCACTATTATTAAAGATAAAAACACAGGTGAAATATTGGCAGACTTGACTAAAACTGATGACGAATTTATTGCTGTATACGGTGGTAAAGGTGGTAAGGGGAATGCTAATTTTAAAAGCCCTACAAACCAAACACCTCGTTATGCAACGCCTGGCAAAAAGGGTGAAACAAAAATATTAGAATTAGAATTAAAATTAATTGCTGATATAGGATTGGTAGGGTTACCTAATGCTGGTAAATCAACCCTTTTATCTGTTTTATCTGCCGCTAAACCAAAAATAGCAGACTATCCTTTTACAACATTAGAACCAAATCTTGGTATTTGTAAATTGACTGATATTAAATCAGCTGTTATTGCTGATATTCCAGGATTAATTGAAGGTGCTCATAATGGTAAAGGTTTAGGTATAAAATTTCTAAAACATATTGAACGTACAAAATCTATAATTTTTTTAATTGATATAACAGAACCGGATCCTAAAAAAATATACAATATCCTTTTTAAAGAATTACAATCTTTTAACGAAACACTCACAAAGAAAATTAAATTAATTGTTTTTAATAAAATTGATTTAGTAAATGATGTTAGGATTAATGAAATAAAAAATATATTTAATGATGCTGAAATATTTTTTATTTCCGCTGTTACTGGCTTAGGCATCGATAAATTAAAAATGAAATTTCTTGAGATTATTGATAAAGGCTAATGTTACTCTCGATATTAGTTTTATACCTGCTTACATTATTAATAATAGGAATATTATCGTATTCGGGATATAAAACTGAATCATATTTTTTTAGCAATTATAACATAAAAGGTAAGGGACTATTTTTTTCACTTGTAGCATCAATTATTGGCGGTTCATCAACTGTAGGATTAATAGGGCTTGCTAGTAAGGTAGGGTTACCTGCATCCTGGTGGTTACTGAGTGGTTCAGTTGGTCTTTTTATATTATATTTTATAAGTGATAAATTATTTTTATTAAAAATAAACACTATATCCGATGTTTTTAGAATATTTTATTCTGATAAAGTTGAAAAATTGAGTTCTTTATTGATTGCTATCGCATGGACAGGCATTATTGCAGGACAGATTATTGCTGCCTCTAAACTTTTTAATCTTTTTCTAAATTACGATAATTTGAATATACTTAATGCAATATTTCTTGCCGTTGTTATTTTTTATGTATTTTTAGGAGGGCAGAAAGCTGTAATAAGAACAGATAAAGTTCAGTTTTTTATTCTATTACCCGCACTGATTCTGCTTTTGATTCTGTTAATATTTAAAGTAAATTTTGATGAAATTAATACAGATTTTTTTGTTTTTCCTTATAACAAATATTTTTCATCTCTGGATGTTGCATCATTATTTTTAGTGATATTTCCTATGTATCTTGTAGGTCCAGATATTTATTCAAGAATATTATCCACTAAAGACAAAAAAATTGCAAAAAATAGTATTTTAATTACTGCTTTTTCATTGATCGGATTTGCTATATTAATATCTTTTATAGGAATTTTAGGAAAGAAGTTAGTTGGTATTCAGGGAGAACAATTGGTTTTTAAATTGATTTTGCATGGTTTTCCTAAAGTTTTCGAAATTATTATTTTATTGGGATTTTTATCTGCATTTTTATCATCAGCAGATACATGTTTTTTAACAGCTACATCATTAATATCATTGAATCTATTTAAAGGGAATAAAAAGAAAAATAAAAATTTAATAGTTATTATAACTTATGCTGTTTTTGTTTTTTTTATAATGCTGAAGTTTCAAACTATTTTAAAAGCTCTATTATTTGGGTATAAAATTTTTGTTGCAGGACTATTTTTCCCTTTTATAATGCCATTGATATGGAAGGAAAATAAATTTTATGAATGGACAGTCTATACAACCATGCTTTGGGCTCTTTTAATCAATATTTATGGACTATTTTATAAAATACCTTATTCTGGTATAGTGATTTTCTTTGGTAGCTTTTTAGTTTTTACATTAAGCAATTTCCTATATAAAAAAATAAAAACAGGAAATTAACAATTAAATTAACTTCCCATAAAAAGGCTATAACTTTTATAAATAATATGAATTAAATATGATTGAATATCTTATTGCTTAAAAGGTAAAAAAAATTAAAAATTTGATTTTTTTTATTTTTTTTCATAAAATATTTATGAGGTTATATTAGAAGAAAGGAGGAATAGTATGTATTTATATTTTTAATTTGTAATAATAAATCTGGATTTTAGAAGGTCAAAAAAGGAGTTTTTATGTCAGTAATTAATAATGAATATCAACAATTAATGAAATTATTTTTGAATGTTATTAAAAATTATAATGTTGATAGCTGCTATATATATACCAGCAAAAAAACTTCGAAACGCTATACAATTTTACCCAGTAGATCCAAATGACATTCCATTAGCATTGATTGATACAACAGTTTTTGGTTCTGCAAAAACTGGAATGGTTATAGGACTTAAAGGAATTTATTTTAGAAATGATTGGGCTAAGAGAACTAGTACAAATTTTCTATCTTGGGATGAGTTAAGTGAGAGCAATTTCAAAATAGATAAAGTTTCTGCCTATGATATAGGATTAACTCCCACTGTTATATTCAATATGTCTGGCTCATCTATGAAAAAGATATTCCTGGCAAACTTATTAAATCAGCTTGTTGATGTATATAGACAATATAAAACCAGTACGAAAGAAGAGCCTTTTTTATCTGATACTCAATTAGAAAATAATGATGAAGAGCATTTTCTGTTAGAAGATGGTAATTATGATGCTGAGGATGATGGAAACGAAATAGCTGATGAATTTATTATATCTGAGATTTTTTCTCTTTGTACAATTTCTTTGGGAAATCTTAATGAGGATATTAAGCAATTAATTATAGATATAATGAACAATAATATTGAAATTCATAACAAAGATAGTTTTTTAGAGAAAATAGGAAAATTAAAGATTTTATTATTAAAACAAAAAAATAGAAAAAATAAAAATTAAAACTATTAGGTACTTTAAATATTGATTAAACTAAATATTGCTGTAAAAAAATCTCTAAAAATTTTTTAAAAAAGGGGCAATTATGCAACAATCATTTAGTGAAACAATTAATAAAATAAAAAATAACAAAGACCTTGGTTTAAGTTCAAATATAAAAAAGACAATTTTTTGGTTTCTTCTCTCATTTGCTGCAGTTATTGCTTCTTTAGAACTTATTGTTATTATTTTTAACAAACTGATAGGAAATCCAGCTTTTCAAGACTTTGGTTTTACTATAAAAAATGGTTTAACATTTTTCTTTATAGTTTTTATTTTATGCTTTTTAATATCAGTAATAAAGTTATTAATTTCCAAAAACTCTGCAAAGAAAGCTTATGAAATAAAAATTATTGATCCAAACAATTTTAACAATGAAAAAGAAGAGGGGTTATATAATATTGTAAAAGCTGCTTCAGAAAAAGCTAATTTACCCAAAATGCCAGAGGTTGGGATTTATGATAGTGAAGAATTAAATGCTTTTGCAGTTGGAGCAAATCGAAAAAATGCTCTGGTTGCCTTTAGTTCGAGCTTAATTGATCTTATGACTCCTGATGAAATTGCAGCAGTTGCCTGTCATGAAATTTCTCATATAGCCAATGGAGATATGGTTCTTTTAACCATGATTGAAGCATCTGTAAGAGCATTGGTTTATATTATTCAGATTCCACTTTTTTTGATTCAGTTTGCTATCAGAGATGATGAAAAATATGCATGGCTTATGCGGTTGCTAACCATAGCGTTTCAATTTTTTGTTTATAAGGTATCAATGTTTTTAGGAAATTTATTATTAAAATTCTTTTCAAGAAAAAGAGAGTTTAAAGCAGATAGTCTTGCGTCAAAATTATTAAATAAAGAGGCAATGATAAGTGCCTTAAAAAAATTAAAAGAAAATACACAATTAGATTTACCAGAGCCAACTGAAGAACAAGCAGCATTAGCTTCATTTAAAATTTTTTCAAAAAGTTCAGTTCTAGATATTTTTTCGACACATCCTAGTATTGAGAGAAGAATTGCTAACCTGGAGCAATTAGAGACAAATAAGAATGAAAAATAAAAAAAATTAAAGACTATCTTTTTATTTTAATTGATATTATTTTGCTAAACTTGATTTTTAGATTAATTTGTTTATATTATTTATAAGAAAAATAATAAAGGATGGGTATATGGATAATTTGTATAGTAAAATTATAAGAGCTATTAAACTTGATAAATATCTTTATGAAGAGGTTGAAGCTGATGAAAGTGCATTATCTGGTGCAATGCTTGTTGTTATTTTATCGAGTTTAGCTTCTGGTTTTGGTGGAATATTTCAGGGTGGAGTTTTAAAAGGCTTATTTTTTCAATCTATACTAGCATTAATAGGGTGGTTCTTTTGGGCTTTTTTGATTTATCTTATTGGTGTGAAATTATTACCAGAAGCAAATACAAAAAGTGATATAGGAGAGTTATTAAGAACAACTGGGTTTGCAAGTGCTCCTGGTATTCTAAGACTTTTTGGAATTATTCCTGGTTTTTATTTAATTACTAATTTTGTTGTATCAATATGGATGCTAATTGCAATGGTCATTGCTGTTAGGCAGGCATTAGATTACACCAGCACTGGTAGAGCTATTCTTGTTTGTCTTATTGGCTGGATTGTTCAAGTGATATTAACTTCCCTTCTTATTATGATTCTTTAATCTCTTGAATCTCTTAAGATTAAAAGTCTTACAAGTTGCATAATTGCCATTGCAGTAGCAGCGATATAAGTCATTGCAGCAGCAGTTAGAACTTTTTTAGCTCCTTTAATTTCATCTCCAATTAGGTACTGGCTTGTTTGTAAAATTTTTAGTGCTCTCCAGCTTGCATTTAATTCCACAGGTAATGTTATTGCGTGAAAAATAACAACCCCGAGGAAAAATAATATTCCTAAATCCATTAACATTTTACCTCTGAAAAAAAAGCCTATAAAAAATAGTGGAAATGCCATCCAGCTGGTGAAATTTACAACAGGCACAATAGCATTTCTCAATTTTATAGGAACATAACCTACTTTATGTTGTATGGCATGCCCACATTCATGTGCTGCAACACCGATTGCCGCAATTGAAGTTGAATTATATACTGGCTCTGATAATCTTACCACTTTTTCTTTAGGATCATAATGGTCTGTCAATTCCCCTCTAATTGGTTCAACATTAACATCATATACTCCAAATTGACTTAAAATATATTCAGCAATTTGCTTTCCTGTAACATTCCTTCTTGTTGAAATCTGAGAAAATTTATTAAAAGTGCTTTTAACTTTAAATTGAGCCCATATAGCAAATATTAAAGCTGGTATTAGCAATATATATGTAGGATCAAAAAATAATGGATACATTCACTTTCCTCCTTCTTTTTTTTATGTTATAACACTTTTAGAATAAAAATAGTTCCTGAAAAATCATTTTATTTATTGATTTTTTATATTGTTTGCGTTATTTTATTTACAGTTTGACCGATTTAAATTAAAAGTGGGGTATATATGCAAAGCATTAAACCTTCTCTTACTAACCCTTTTAATTACAATAAAGCATCGAGTTATAAAAATAAAAGCCGCCCTATAATTGATACGGTAAAAGCAAAAAAAATGAGATTTTCAGAAAATATAAATAAGATGGATAAGTCATTAGATAAATTTATAAAACGAGCTCAAGAGAATAGAGACATGCTTGATAATATTACTAAGACTCCGGAATATTTGAAAATGAAAGCTAATACTTTATTTGGAAAAAAAGGGCCTATTAAATAAATGTTACGGATATTAGATAGATATATATTAGGAAATTTTGTTAAAATATTATTTATCAGTATTTTTTTATTTACAGTCATTTTTATTTTAGTTGACCTAATTGATTTTGCAGATAATTTAATTGAAAAGCATGCACAAATTGGAGATATTATAATTTATTATTTTCTTTTTATCCCCTATATTTTAACACTAATAAGTCCGGTAGCTGTTTTAATGGCTGGTCTTTTTTCTATGGCTAATATGTCAAAAAAAATGGAAATTATTGCAATCAGAGCTTCTGGAATATCATTAATTAGAATTATGATTCCTTTGATTATTTTTTCTTTATTCTTTAGTATGTTTATGGTCGCTTGGAATGTTTTTCTTGTTCCAGGCGTCGAATATAAAAGATATATTCACAAAAGAAAAAATATTTATAAGAAGCCATTGAAAAAAAATTATCCTACACGAGGCCTGATTTTTAGAAATAATAAAAATCATTATTTTTATATTTATTTTTATGACCCTCAAAGAAAAATTGCATATAATATTTTAATAAATAAAATTAACAATGGTTTTATTAAGGAAAGGATTCAAGCAGTAAAAGCACATATTACAGATAGCTCCTGGATTTTCTATGATTATAAAAAATGGATATATAATAAAGATGGAGCTATTTTAAATTATGATTACCAAAAAGCATTAGAAGATAAAAATATTAAAATACAACCGGAATATTTTGTTCATCCTATGAAAAAAATTATAAATATGAATTTTTTTGAACTAAAAGAATATATAACTCTTTTGAAAAATGGCGGACAGGATTATAATAAAGCTTTAACAGAATTTTATATGAGATTTTTCTTCCCTTTAGCTAATTTTATTACAATATTCATTGGCGCTCCCCTGGGAATTATTTTTATGAGAAAAAGAAAAACTTCTATCAACTTTTCTATTAGCTTATTTGTAACTTTTACTTATTATGCTACATTAAGAATATTTCAATCTCTGGGTTCAAATGGAGTTATAAAACCTATAATTGCTGCCTCAGCCGTTAATACTATATTTTTTATAGGCGGAATAATTTATCTTTTTAGTATGAACAAATAGGAGGGAACAAATGATCGATTTTTCACAATTTACTTTAATAAAAAATCCTTTTCCCATTTATAAAAATTATAATTGTTTTGGCTGCAGTCCTGATAATCCTTTCGGACTAAAACTTCAATTTTACTATTTTGATGAAAAAGTTTATTCAAGATTAAAACTTCACCCAAATTATCAAAGCTATAATGGAATAATACATGGTGGCATTTTAAGCACAGCATTAGATGAAATAGGTACATGGCCTATATATATTAAATATAAAGAATTTTGTTTTACTACAAAATTGGAAGTTAAATTTAAAAAATCAGTTCCTTTAGAGTTAGGAGAAGTTTTTTTAATGGCAGAAATTATTAATCGTAGAAGAAATATAGTTTTTGTTGAATCTAAAATTTTTGATAAAAATGAGGTCATTTACAATATAGCAAAAGCTCAATATTTTATTGTACCGGATGATATTGCTAAAGAAAAATACAAATTTTCTATAAAAGAATTAGATTTTGGAATAAATGGTTGACTTTTTTGTTAAATTTTATATTTTATTACTATGCGAGTATTAAAAATAAGCTTTATTTATATTTTATTATTACATACGTTTATTTTGGGTAAAACAAAACATGCTGATAGGGATCCATTGCTTCTTAAAGGAATTGAGCTTTTATTAGATGAGTATTTTGATAGCTCTATAGTTTATTTTGATAGTGTATCCAATTTTTATTCCAATGACCCTGTTCCCTTATTTTTTAAAGGTATGGTTTATTTTAGAAAAGCTTTTAATATGAAAGAATTTGACAAATATAGCAAAGTTTTTTTGAAATATTGGGAATCAGGATTAGAAATATGTGAAAAAAATCTTCAAAAAAATCCTGAAGATGCATATGCTTTATTTTTTAAAGGAGGAATTTTAGGTTATATAGGAAATCAATATGTTATAAGAAAATCATTTTTCAAGGGAGCTTCAAATGCTTATTCAGGTATCAGGGCTCTTCAAAAATCTTATGAACTTGATAGCACTTATATTGATATGTATTATGGGCTGGGCTTATATCATGTTACAGCTGCAAATTCTTCTAATATTGTCAAATTCTTACAAAAGCTATTGCCAATACCTTATGGAGATGAAGAATTAGGAATAAAATATTTACGTTTATGCACAAAAGAAGGCTTTTATTCTAAGGTTTTATCGCAGGCGTTGTTAGCTTACGTTTATACTTATTATAGACCAAATATTGATAGTGCAATTTTTTTTATACAACCATTAATTGAAAAATATCCCAGAAGTACAGATTTTCTAATTACAGCTATTAATGCTTATGCCTATGACGGCTTGAATAATACAAGTACAGATTGGACTCAACTGCTCTCTTATATTAATAAATTAGAATCTCGTATGGAAGAACGTAAAGAAAAATTAACTAAATGGTATAGTGGAAAATTACTATTTTTAAAAGGATATTCCTATTTTATGTTAAAGGATTTTGAAAATGCAAAATTATATTTAAACAAATTTACTCGTAAATATAAAGACAATGAATATAAATCAGTGGCATATTTAACACTTGGTTTTATTGAAGATATTAATAATAATAGAAAATCTGCATTATCTTTTTATAATAAGGCCTCTAAAGGGAAAAAATTCGGCAATCTTGTAGAACTATTGAATATTTATAAATCTAAGAAATATAATTTTGGGGAAAAATTTTTTAAGGGCTTTTTTTATGAATTGCCAGATAAATTATAGTTTATCAGGATAATAATGTGGTCCAGGAATTTTTACGTATAAATGGTGGGAAAAAATTATCCGGTACAATTGAAATTAATGGTAATAAAAATGAAGCATTACCAGTATTAGCAGCTGTATTGCTTACAGATGAAGACGTTGTTATTCATAATGTTCCTTTGATTAAAGATATATTAACTATGATTGAAACATTAAAAGATTTAGGGGTTTCTGTTGAAAAAATAGGAAATAAATCTTTTAAGTTCAATGCTGCTAATATTAAAACATCTGTTTTAAACTATGAACTTGCTACAAAAATTAGAGGCTCATTACTTTTTGTTGGACCATTAATAGCCAGATTAAATCAAGCAATTCTTCCTATGCCAGGTGGAGATAAAATAGGAAGAAGACGTATTGATACTCATATTTTAGGGTTTGAAGCATTAGGTATTTCAGCAAAGTTAATAGAAAATAAAGAAATTCTGTTTGAAAAACAAAACGTAGAATTAAAAGATGAAATATTTATATTTTTAGATGAAGCAAGCGTCACTGCCACAGAAAATATTCTATTATACGCAGCTTCAGTAGAAAAAAAAATTATTATATACAATGCAGCATGCGAACCTCATGTTCAAAATTTGGCAAATTTATTAGTCAAAATGGGAGCTAAAATAGATGGTATTGGGACTAATAAATTGACAATATATGGTAATGCAAAATTAAAAGGGACAGAGCATACAATATTACCAGATCATATTGAAATTGGCAGTTTTATAACACTAGCTGCTGTTACAAATAGCAATCTTACATTGAAAAACTGCATACCAGATTATCTCTATAAAATTAATCAAGTTTTTGCTATGTTTAATCTACATTATGAAATAAACGAAAATGAAATTATAATACCTGATAACCAGGATTTATATATAAAAAATGACTTTGGCGGAGCTGTTCCTAAAATTGATGATGGACCGTGGCCTGCTTTCCCAGCAGATCTTACAAGCGTTACTGTTGTTCTTGCTACACAGGCTAAAGGTACAGTTTTAATTTTTGAAAAGATGTTTGAAGCAAGATTATTTTTTGTTGACAAATTAATTGCAATGGGAGCAAATATTGTCTTATGCGATCCTCACAGAGTAGTCGTTCATGGACCTAATCAATTATACGGCACTATGTTAACCTCTCCAGATATAAGAGCTGGTATGTCTTTAGTCATTGCCGCTCTGGCTGCCCGTGGTGAAAGCCTCGTATATAATATTCAACAAATCGATCGAGGTTATGAAAATATTGATATTAGATTGCAAAATATAGGTGCAAATATAGAAAGGAAAAATACTGTTGTTTAAAAAATATAAGTTTTTTGACTATGTATTCTTTATTTATAATGTCATTTTTATTGGTTTTTCTTTTTTTCAGAATGACTATTATAAATATTTAATTCTCCATATATCTTGTGTTGTCTTTCAATATATTCTTATATCAAAAGTTAATGAAAAAAAACACAATTTTATAACTCTTATCAGATTTTCTTATCCCTTACTTTCTACTATTTTTTTATATCAGGAATTGAATAACTTTATCACCATTTTTAGTGATAAATTTTATGATGACTTATTAGCAAAAATTGATAGAACTATTACTGGGGTTGACATCAGCCTATATTTTGGAGAATTTAATTTAAAAATAATGAATGAAATTTTCCATTTTTCTTATTTATCTTACTTTTTTTATTTAGTTTTTTTACCAATATATTTCTTTTATAAAAGGAAAGATGTAATTCTTAACTATATAAATAGTGCAACTTTAAGTTTTTATTTTTCTTATTTGATATTTTTGTTCATCCCGGCAACAGGGCCAAGATATTATTTTTTCAATGATGGAAAAACCTATTTAGTTGGATATAATATCACTAATTTTGTTAAAAATATGGTATATAATGGCGGTTTATATGGTGGCGCTTTCCCAAGTACTCATTGTGCCATTACTTTTGTAGGTTTATATTATCTTGTAAAGAATCAAAATAAATGGATGTATTTATGGAGCATCCCTGTTTTTATGCTTTTTCTCGCAACAGTATGGTGTAGATTCCATTTTCTAATTGATTCTATTGCAGGAATTTTAATTGCCTTTATAATAATAAAATTATTGGAATTCTTTAAAGTTAATAAATAATTTCAATTTTTTATAATGTATATATCCTCTTGAGGATTACTGAACCATTCTGCCCTATCCTTTTTGACAATTACCATTTCTTCTATAGACATAATTCCATATCCAGGAATATTTAATCTTGGTTCAATAGTGAATATCATATTTTCTTTTAAAGGTTTGAATGGTTTTTGTGCATATTTTTCCCAATCAGGTCCGAGCAATGCTGTACCATCATGATCAAAAATACCTACTTGGTGGCCTAAGGCATGGGGAAATTCACCATAGCCATTATTTACTATATATTCGCGAGCTATTTTATCTATATCATAACCAACTACACCTGGCTTCATCATATCTTTTGCTTTTCTAATAGCTGTTTTAATTACATCAAATCCTTTTTGAACTGGTTCCGGTAAATTATTTTCATTATCTTTAACAACATAATACATTCTTTGAATATCAGAGGTATAATTTTTATAACGAACTCCAAAATCAATATTTATCAAATGGCCCTTTTCAACTTTCCTTTTTGTTGGTCGAAAATGAGCTTCTGCTGTATCCGGTCCTGTAAAAACAGAAGGACAAACAGCAGGTTCCCACGCAACAGTTAATCCTCTTTTTTTAACTTCATTTCTTATAAATTCAGCAATATCTATTTCAGTAACTCCTGATTTGATAAAATCTGCTGTATCTTTTAGAATTTCATCTGCAATATCAACAGCCTTTTTCATTATTTCTATTTCAGTTTGAGATTTCTGTTCACGTAAAGAAGACACTATATTTTCTGCACTTATCATATTGTTCTCTAATCCCATTTCTTTTAAAATATTATATAAAGTCAGATACATACCGTGTGTCAATCCATCGCAAATTTCACTATCAATAGAGTAGTTTACTGCTATTTTCTTTGGATTTATTTGTTTTAACAATTGTATAAGAGGAGCTTTAAAATCGGATATATACCCAATCACATCATCATATGCCTTAGTCTCTTTTATCATTTCCACATCATACTTGCCAACAATAGCATATTTTTGATCATCTGGTGTTATAATTATTGCAGAATGCCATGTTAGGGCGGCTGGCACTAAAAATGGCAACACAGGATCACCATTTATTTGTGTTTCTCTAACAAAAGTAATCCAGCAATCCACATTTTCTTTTTTTAAAATTTCTACGGCTTGTTCTAATTTCTCTTTTATAATCATAGTTATACTCCTCTTTATAAATTTATCTTAGAAAAAAACCTTCTTTTATCTGATCCTCAGGGTCATATACCCATTCATTTTTACCTATTATAAATGCACTACCACTCACTTTCGGTATAACTGCCTCATAATCGCCAAATTTTACAACTTTTACTGCCTCTCCTATAAATTTTGTACCAATTATGCTTTCTATTATATATTCTTTGTTGAGGGGTAGTTCTTTTTTAAAATAATGAAGAGCCATTCTTGCACTTACTCCTGTTCCCGTTGGACTTCTATCAACTTCACCATCTGCGAATACACAAACATTTCTACTATCTGCGTCATTGGATAGTGCGTTACCATAGAATATTGTTCCATAAAGAAAATTTAAATCTTCTTTAAAAGGATGCTTTATATTGTATTTTTCCATAATAGCATATTTTATTGCCATACCTTTTTCAATTAATTCTTTATAATTTTCAGGGGTCATTTCAATATTATATCTATCGGCATTTACAAAAGCATAGAATGCTCCGCCAAAAGCAATATCAAATTGAATCTTTCCTAAATTTTCTACAGTTATAGATTCATCTTTGAGATAAATAAAAGATGGTACATTTTCAAACCATATTTGTTTTATTGACTTATTTTCTATTCTTACAAAAGCTGTTACAAGGCCTGCTGGGGTATCAATTCTTATAGTTGTTATAGGTTCTGATACATTAACAAATTTTGTCTGCACAGCAAACTTGGCAAGTCCGATTATTCCATGCCCGCACATAGTACTGTATCCCTCATTATGTATAAAAAGAACGCCAAAATCAGAATCTTCTCGTTCTGGTTCTGTGAGAATAGCGCCATACATATCGGCATGCCCTCTTGGTTCCCACATTAGAGATTTCCTAATATGATCGTAATTTTTTTTAAAGAATCGTCTTTTTTCAAGAATAGTTTTGCCTTCAATTTTAGGTAATCCTTCATATATTATTCGCAAAGGCTCACCAGCAGTGTGCATGTCAATTGATTTTATTTTGCACCATTTATCAATAAAGTTCAAATCCATAAATTCATCCTCTTTTAAAAACTTTCATGTTCAGTACGTCTTATAATTTCATCCTGCAATTCTTCGCTAAGATCAACAAAATAATCGCTATAACCTGCTACTCTAACAATCAAATCTCTATATTTTTCAGGATGTTTTTTCGCATCTTGCAATATTTTTGCACTTACAACATTAAATTGGATATGATGGCAATCAAATTTAAAATGAGTTCTTATTAATTTTGTTAATTTTTCAATCCCTTCTTCATCTTTAAAAAGGTCAGGAGTAAATTTTTGATTTAGCAATGTCCCACCTGTTTTTATATGATCAAGTTTGGCCACACTTTTAATAACTGCTGTAGGTCCTTTCCTATCTGCGCCTTGCACTGGAGATATTCCTTCCGATAAAGGAGTATGGGCATATCTACCGTCTGGGGTTGCCCCTGTCTTTTTCCCAAAATAAACATGCACGGTTGTTGGCAAAAGATTTATTCTATGACGACCACCTTGTTTTGTAGTAGGCCTGTTATCTACTGCATTGAAAAAATAATTAAATACTTTAACAGCTAATTCATCTGCATAATCATCATCATTACCATATTTTGGAGTTTTATTAACAAGTTTTTGCCTTAATATTTCATTATCTTTAAAATTATTGTTTAAAGTATTTATAAAATCTTTAAATGATATAGTTTTGTTATCAAACACATGGTATTTAATAGCAGTTAAACTATCTGTAATTGTTCCAATACCTACACCCTGGATATAATTAGTATTATATCTTGCGCCACCATCATGATAATCTTTCCCTTTTTCAATACAATCACTTATTAAAAGGGAAAGGAAAGGAGCAGGTAAATATTTTGAATACATTCGTTCTATAATATTATTTCCTTTTACTTTTATATCAATAAAATATTTTAATTGTTTTTCAAATGCGTTTAATAACTCATCAAAAGTCTTAAATTCTGCTGGGTCTCCTGTTTTAATTCCTATTTGTTTTCCAGTAAGAGGATCCTTACCATTATTTAAAGTAATCTCTAATACTTTTGGCAAATTAAAATATCCGGTTAAAATATAAGCTTCTTTTCCGAAAGCGCCAGCTTCCACACATCCACTTGCTCCTCCATTTCTTGCATCCTCTATAGATTTACCCTGCCTTACGAGTTCCTGGATAATAGCATCTGTATTAAATACTGATGGCTGGCCGAATCCGGTTTTTATAATATGAACAGCCCGTTTTATAAAAGAATCTGGATTCTTTTTACTTACCTGAATCATTGAACTTGGTTGCAATATTCTCATTTCTTCTATTACATCTAATAATAAAAATGTTAATTCGTTAACTCCATCGGAACCATCTGATTTAACTCCACCTAAATTTATTAAGGCAAAATCTGTATATGTAGCACTTTCTTCTGCTGTTACCCCTACTTTTGGAGGTGCAGGTTGGTTATTAAATTTCACCCAAAATGATTGAAATAATTCTCTTAATTGTTCTTTTGAAAATTTTTGCTCTTCAATATCTTTTTTATAAAAAGGATATAGATGTTGATCTAATCTACCAGGATTGAAAGAATCCCATGGATTAAGTTCTGTTATAACTGCGATATGCACAAACCAGTAATATTGCAATGCTTCCCATGTATCCCGTGGAGCATGAGCTGGAACCCACTCACAATTTGCCGCAATTCTTAAAAGTTCTTGTTTTCTCTGAGGATCAGTTTCAATTTTCGCAAGCTTTTTTGCTTCATCTGCATATCTTTTAGCAAAATTTATCAGAGCATCTGCTGCAATTAACATTGCTGACAATTCTTCTTTTTTGTCAAGAGCATGGAGATCATTATAAAAATCAAGTTTATTTAAACTTTCTTCTATATCTTTTTTGAAATCTAAAAAACCTTTTTTATATATCTTATTATCTAAAACAGTATGTCCGGGTGATCTTTGCTCTAAAAATTCAGTGAAAATTCCTGCTTCATAAGCATTTTTCCAATTCTCATCAAGATGAGTAAAGATTTTTTCTCTAATAGAATTCCCTTTCCAGAAAGGAATAATCTTCTCTTTATATATTTTTTTTGTTTCCTCATCGACTTTATATGCAGTCTTAGGCCTCGAATTAAGAATTTCTAAATCCTTAATAGAATGAATAACTATTTCCGGATAAGTTGGTACTGCTTTTGGCTCTGGTCCTCTTTCTCCAACAATTAATTCTCCATCATTAATTGAGATTTTTTTATTTTCTAATATATACTTAAAAGCAAGTGCTCTCTGTTCTGGTATAGATTTGCCTTTCCCAAGTCCTTTTTCATAAAATTCTGTTAATAAAATGGCACGTTCAGGAGTAATATATGGCATTTTGTTTAACGAATTTTCGCGAAGTTTTTTGATTCTTCCATTCATGGATTTATCCTCCTATTTTTACTAAAAAACCATTTTGTATGAATCTATTTTTTATTTCTTTCACCAGATTTGTATTAGGTATTTTAGTTTTTATCATTTTATTTTCTTTATTAAGATTTTTTAATTTTTCATCAGCACCTTTATGATATGGTAAGATAGAGATTTTACCTGTAAATCTTATTTTTTGCAAATAAGAAATAATATCATCAATGTCTTCATTAGAATTTATATCAGGAATCAAAGGTATCCTTATATTAATTTCAATATTTTTTTGTAATAATTTATTTAAATTTTCTAATATTAAAGAGTTGCTTACACCTGTATATTTAATATGCTTTTCTTCATTAATAAATTTTATATCATACAAAAAAAGATCAGTATATGGAAGTATCCTTTCGAAATTTTCGAAATCAGAATAGCCACTCGTATCTATTGCTACATGCAAATTATCTTCTTTACATAACATAATAGTTTCTTCTAAAAAATCAATTTGTAATAAAGGCTCCCCGCCGCTTATTGTCACGCCTCCATTAGATTCATCAAAAAAACTTTTATCTTTTTTAATTTCATTCAATAACTCTTTTGAAGTGATTTCATATCCCACCTGTCTTATAGTTTCATTGGGGCAGCTATTAACACATTTGAAACATAATGAACAATTATCTATAGAAAATTTTATATTATTATCTATTTTGTAAAGAGCCTCAGATGGACATATTTTTATACATTCATTACAATAGGATAAGCATGTTTTGGTTTTTATCATTAATTCTGAAGCAAGATTCTTGCTTTCCGGGTTATGGCACCACCAACAATCAAGGGGGCATCCTTTAAAAAATACAGTAGTTCTTATTCCGGGACCATCATGTATAGCATATCGTTTAATATCAAAAATGACTCCTTTTACCACACCAACTCCTTTTTTTATATTTTTATAAAGTCTGATATATTTATTGAATATATTTACTATTAAAAAGTCAATAAGTTTCTTATTTTTTTTTATTTTTAAAAAATAAAAAATTTCTTTAATGATTTGACTAACTTAAATTTTATTTTATATTAACAAATTATTATAAAAATAGTACCATTTTTATTAGAACTAATCGTTCTATTCCATTATAAAAAAATCATCCATCTTCCTTATTTTTATATCCTTTAAATCCAACATCATTTATAAAAATAAAATACTAACACGAAAAAATCTGATGAAAAATGTTATTATTAATAATTTCCTATAAAAAAAGTCATAACACTTGCTTATATAAACTGTTTTTCTATATTTTATATTCATTTTATTTCTGATTTTATAATTTATTATATGTTAATTTATTTGTAGGTAATGGATTTTGATATCTTTACAGAACTTCTCCCATTTTTAAACAT
>CAYLKS010000025.1:0-39144 GCA_964384205.1 uncultured bacterium
TTTAATGTTTTGAAATTGCCCATTGTTATATTTATTATTTTCAGTTTTATTGATACTGTTTTTATGTTCCTGTTTGATGTTATTATTTGAGTTTTTATTTTTTGAATCTTTTTGTTGCAGAGGAGATTGAACTTCTTTGATTGTTGTATTTGATTTCTCTCTTTGATTTTTAGATTCATGAATTATATTTTCTTTTAAATCCTTATTAATGGTATTGTTAGATTTGTTTTGTTGTATTTTTTTGTTGTGAGAGATATTAAGATTTGTTGTATTTTTATTTTCTATTTTAATTTGTTCTTTATCTGAAATATTTTCCTTATTAATAATATTTTTATTTAATATTTGACTATTGATTTTAGTTTTTTGAGGTATCTCTTTTTTATTAATTAACTCATCAAGTTTTTTTCCATTGGTATTAATAATGTTGGAGGTATTTGTTCCCAGCTTCTTTTTGTTTATATTTAATATGTGATGTGTTGGTTTGTTAGGATTTGTATTATTGCTATTGTTTAAGAAAGAGCTTTTATTCTTAACACCCGTTTTTTTCTCAGAAAGAGGGGAGATGTTAATTGTTTTTTGATTATATGGAACTTTTTTTTGAATAATTGTTTTTGTATTACTTATTGTGTTATGTTTGATTGAAATTTTCTTTTTTGTTTTATTTAAATTTAATAAGCTTTGGCTCTCTATATTTTTGTTATTTGTACTTTTTGTTATTAAATTTTTCTCTGCTTTATCAATATCGTTTTTTGATATTTGGATAGTATGTTTGATTTGCTTATGATGGTGCAGAGTCTTATCTATGTGTTGTTTAGTTTTATTTATTTTATTAAAATTATTAATGATAGTTGTATTTTTATTTTTTAATTCAATTTTTTTATTTACTATTTGAGTTTGCTTTGAGTATATATTTTTTACTGGTTCTTTTTGTTTATTTTGTTGTTGAGGATTTTTTAAAGTTTCAAGAATAAAATTTTTATTATAGGATGTAGTATAATTATTTTGAGAAGTATTTGTTTTCTCAGAACTTTGGATATTATGATTTTTTTTGTTATCTGAAGTTGGGGAAGTGATATTTTTTATATTAACAATGCTATTTGGGGAAAATATTTTCTTTTTTAAAGTAGGAAAATGATTTTCTTGTTTTTCTATTATGTTATTATTTTTTTGGTTGTTATTGTAAAGGGTGTTAATACTTTCATTATCTATTATATTTGAGTAAGTTTGTTTTTTAATAAAACTCGATGTTTTGTTATGTTGGCTATTATTTTGAATATTATTGGACTGTAGAATATTTTCTTTTAAATTAGGATTATGTTGTTGTTTTTGGCTTGAGTTATTATTTTTTATATCCGTATTGGATATTATATTTTTTTTACTATTGGGAATATTTATTTCGTTATGATTATTTGTTATAGTTTCAGAATTTGTTATACTATCAGAGTTATTTTTGCTATCTTTTTTTATAGCTAAATTATATATTTGTTCATCTATGTTAAAGTTAGTAATATTTTTTGTTTTTTCTTTATTAATTAATTTTTTTTGTGAACCTTTTACATTTTCTGTAGAATTTGATAATTCCTGCCAGGAATTATTTTTACTTTCAGTCGATGATATATTTTTAGAGATAGGATTTTCTTTAATATAATGATTATGATTTGTTTGTTCTTTATTATTTGTAGAATATTTTTTTACAAGTTGCTTTAAGATAAAATGGAACTCATTTTTATTTATTTTATTTAAAATGTCAGAATGATTTTTTATAATAAAAGTATTATTTTTTACTTTAATAGTTAATATTTTTTGCGAATTTTCATTTATATTATGAAGTGCTTTTAAATAGTTTTTATTTATTTTTAAGATATTTTTGTTTTTGAAATCGTAGCTAAAAAATTCAAATTTATCGTCATACTCAAGTTTTATAATAATATTTTTTGGTATATCTTTGGCATTAGCTTGATTATTGTTATGTTGGTTTATAAAGATTTTAGAAAATTCAGAATTATTGCTATCTGTGGTGTTAATTTTTATTTTTGATGTACTTTTTTTATTAAGAGAAATAGCCGGGGATAAAAAATTAATTAACATTTTTACTTCTTTGTTTTAAGATTCACAATTAAATTAGATAGAATTGCTCCTTTCTTAGGATTTTTTTTGCTGATTTCCCCCATAATCTTCCCGGCTTTTTTTATGTTCATGTTTAATAAAATATTGGCGAGTAGAGTATCGCTTAAATTTTCGCTTAATATAGCAACTTCTTTGGGTTGCATATTTTCGTATATTTTGGCAAGTTTTTTAAAGTTCTCAGGAGATGTTTTTTTTTCAGTTGTCATTAAAGACTCTATTTCAGTTCTTAAAGCTTCCAACTTTTCCCTTTCCTTTTTGAATATAGATTCCTGCATTTTTTGTTCCTGAGTAGAACTATCGATTTCTTTTTTTATTTTATTCACTGGGTATATTTGCTTTTTTGCGTTGGCAACAGAATCTAAAAAAGTACTGCCAGTTCTTTCATTTATTTCAAAAAAATTATATACTTTAGGTTTTATTAAATTATCCCATACACCTGTTAAATAGAGAAAGTAGCCTAATGATAGAATAAATAGAAAAATTAGAAATTTTATAAAGAATTTCATTTTTTCAAATCCTTTATAGTTTTTTTCAGCTGAGAATATTTTGTTAGGTTGACATTATAATTATATTTTAAGGTTGATAATCTTTCTTTTTCGATTTTTATTGAATCTAATATTTTTTGTAAGCTGTCATATTTTATGTTAATATTAGAAAAATTTTCCTTTTTATAAGCATATTTTTCCTTTTTTGAGACAAATATGTTTTTATACAATCCAATTTTATATATGAAGTATAAAGAGATTATAGTTATTATAAAGATAAACCACATCAATTTCTCAATTAATTTCATTGATTTTGGCCCCATCGTTATGTTTTTTTACTATTCCTACAAAATCCAAAAAAGCTTGTTCTTTTTTTAGTAAATCTTTTTTCCATCTTACATATTGTTTTTCTTTTAAAATTTCAAAAGCTTTTCTTTCTTGAAGAGCTTTAATTAACTCATTTTTTTTTATGTTTTGTTGTTTTTCCAATTCTTTAATAAAAATTTTTTGTTGTTCTATAATATTCAGGTAATAAGCAATCTGAGAATAGTAAGCATTTAAGTTGTTTATTTTTATTATTCCAGTTAATTCTTTTTTCATTTTACTGAAAATTTTTTCTAATTTAGATTCTAAGTCATTTAATTTTTCCTTTTCTTCCATTAATTTTTTATTAATATTTGCAAGTTCTATTTTTTTTTGATGCTCCATCTCTTGTTTTAATTCGAGGATTTCATTGAAACGAAATTTAAATTTTGCCATAACTTATATGATTATTTGAAAATTTCTTTTAATTTTTGCAATGCTTCTTCGTAGTTTGAATTTTCTTTATAATGTTGTCTTAGAAACTGCTCAATTTTAGGGAAGAGCTCAATTGCTTTATCATTTTCTTTATTATTGCCACGTATGTAAGCACCAATATTTATAAGGTCTTCTATTTCATAATATCTTGCTAAATAATTTGTTAAATTCGATGCTAATTGGTAATGTTCATCGGGGACAATATCTATCATCAATCTGCTTACACTTTGTAGAACATCAATTGCTGGAAAATGCTTTTTATTCGCAAGTTTTCGAGTTAATACTATGTGTCCATCTAATATACTTCTGACATGATCAGCAATAGGATCTTCCATATCTTCTCCTTCTACAAGTACGGTGTATATTCCAGTAATACTTCCTGCTGGAGAAGTTCCCGCTCTTTCTAATAGTCCAGGCAAAAAAGCAAATACCGATGGAGTATAGGCTTTTGTAGTAGGTGGTTCGCCTATTGCCAATCCTATTTCACGTAGAGCAATTGCAATTCTGGTGACAGAATCCATCATAAACATAACATTATATCCTTTATCTCTGAAAAATTCGGCTATAGTAGTAGCAACAAGGCCACTTTTAACTCTAATTATTGATGGTTGATCAGATGTTGCAACTACCACAACTGATTTTTTCATTCCTTCAGTGCCTAAATCTTTTTCAATAAAATCATTTACTTCTCTTCCACGTTCTCCCACCAGGCAAATAACATTTATATCAGCAGAAGAATTTCTTGCGATCATTCCCAATAACATGCTTTTCCCAACACCACTTCCTGCAAAAATCCCAACACGTTGTCCTTGCCCTAATGTTAGTATCCCATCAATAGCGCGAACACCTGTGGAGATTATTTTATTAATTCTTGGCCTCTTTAGAGCATCAGGTGGCGAGCCTACTATGGTTCTTATTTCTTCTATATTAATATTATTTTCCTTTTTATTTATTATATTTCCCAGCCCATCTAATATTTTACCTTGTAGATCTGTGCTGAGTTTTATGCTGAGTGGTTTATTGGTTGTAATTACTTTATCTCCGGGACTTATTCCGTATAAATTACCTAAAGGCATAAGTTCTAATCTATTTTGTTTAAATCCTACGACTTCTGCTAAAATTTTCCCATTAGTACGTGTATGTATTTCACATATTTCTCCTATTGAACATACAGGACCTATAGATTCTACAACCAATCCGGTAATTTGTGCTACTTGTCCAATAGGTTCTATTGTATCAATTTTATCAATTTCTTCTAAAATATTTTTTATATCTAACATTAAACTTCCTTTTTTAGTTCTAAGAATATTTTATCTTGTATTTTTTGAAGCTGTGTTTCTAATCTTGCATCAACAAAACCTGAGTTAGTCTCAATTATACAGCCACCTGGACCGACTAATTTATCTTCTACTATTTCGATTTTTGGCAGATCTTTGAATTTTATTAAAATTTCATTCATACTATTTTCTATTGTACTTATGCTTTGCGGATGAAGGTGTAATATGATTTTGCTTTTATCTATTATTTTTTCTAAGGCAGAAATGGTAACCTGTTTGACTACTTTTTTATTGATATGTGGTTCTACTTTCATAATTTTTCTTGCAATAGCAATAGAAAGTTTTAATACATCTTCGGATGCTGAAGATAATAGTTTGTCTCTTTTCGAAGTTATTTCATTAATTAAATTTTGAGCATTTATAAATAATTCTTTAAGTTCTTCTTCTTTTTCGATTTTACCTTTTTCTATGCCTTTTTTTATGCCATCTTCATAAGCCATTTCTATATTTTGATCTAAGATTTTTTTATATTCTTTTTTTGTTTTATTTAATTCATCATTATATTGTTGTTGGAGTAATTCTTTAATTTGCTCTTTTTCTTTGTTTAGTTTATCTATTTTATTCTCTAATCGTTTAATATAGTTTCGATAAAGATCTATTTTATTTATAATTTTTATATCATATCCTTTTGCAATAATTTCTTTATTTTTTTTTGAAGATGTAATTATCACATTACTCAATGATTTCTTCACTACCACCTCTTCCAGATATTACAATTTCTCCCTCTTCTTCCAATCTTCTTATTATATCAACGATTTTTTGTTGAGCTTCTTCTACATCTTTTACCTTTACAGGTCCCATAAATTCCATATCTTCTTTAATCATTTGAGCAGCACGTGAGGACATATTTTTAAATATTTTCTCTTGAACTTCAGCACTTGTGCCTTTTAATGCTAAAGATAGTTCTTTCATGTCTACTTCTTTGAGCACACGCTGGACAGATCTATCATCAAGCAATAAAATATCTTCAAATACGAACATAAGCTGTTTGATTTCCAATGCCAGATCAGGGTGTGTTCTTTCCAGTGTAGACATAACATTTTTTTCAGTTGCTCTATCAGTTGAATTTAAGATTTGAGCAACTAACTGTACGCCGCCAGGAATATTAACATCAACCTGGCCAAATAGTGTTTTAATCTGAGATTCTAATATTTCTTCTACCTCATTTATAATTGACGGAGATATTCTTTGTAATGTTGCAAGCCTTGTAACAACATCTACTTGTAGTTTTTCTGGAATTTCTGATAATATTGCTGCAGCCTGAACAGGATTCAAATTTGCAAGAATTAATGCTATAGTTTGTGGATGTTCTTTTCTAACAAATTCAGATAATTGAACAGGGTCAACTTCACGTAATAATTTGAACCCTTCTTTTCGCATTGTGCTTTGAATTCTATTGATAATTTCCATTGCTTTATGATGTCCCAATGCCTGTTCTAATATTTGTTTAGCATAATCAATACCACCCTGGGCAATGTATTCCTTCGCTAATACCATTTGTGTAAATTCTTCTATTATAGCGTCTCTTAATTTACTTGAAACATTGTGAAGCTCTGCTATTTCTAAAGTAATTGTTTCAATTTCATCTTCTGTCAGGTATTTCATAACTTCAGATGCAAGAGATGTTCCAAGTGCAACTAATAAAATAGCCGCTTTTCTTGCTCCTGATATTTTGGAAAGATCTATATCTTCTGAACCACTTTTTTCAGATTGATATTTTTTTAAAAGCTCATCTTGGCTTTCATCAACAGTATTATTTTCCATTTTTTCTTTTCCCATTTTATTCTCCCGGTTTTATATCTTCTAATAACCAGGTTCTAAGTAATTTTGCAATTTCCTCAGGCGTTGTTTCAGATAAAGATAGAACCTGATTTAAAAATTCTTCTTTTCTTTTTCTCATTTCTAATAATTCTGGCTCAATAATAGGTTCCTCTTCAATTGCTGGCAATTCTTCCTCTTCTTCTTCAGCAAGATATTTATTAACAAATTGTTTGATTAAATTTCTCAAAAATAGTATAATTATTAATAATGATATAACAATGAAAAATCTTTTAGCAATTGATAGAATTAACTGTTCTCTTTCTGCTCTTTTTATCTCCGCTAATTCTTTTTCCATTACTGAGGTATCAAAGGGGTAACTGGTCACAACAATTTGATCGTTTCTTTTCTCATCAAAACCAACAGAATTTTTTACTATATTTTCAATATTTGAAAGCTCTTGTGCTTCAAAAGGAATGAGTTTCTGATCTTTTGTATTTTTGTAATTTAATGAGACACTAACTGTTAATCTTTTTATATCCCCTACAGAATTTACAACATTTTCGACTACTCTATTTATTTCGTAATTGGTAATAGTATGTTGAACACTTTCTGTTTCCCCTGTTTGCTCATTATTAGATTCTTCACTTCTTGTAGCTACTCTATCAGGGTCATAACTTTCTATATGTTTATTTACCTGATCAAAATCCAGTTCAGCAGAAATTTTTACTATTGAATTTCCTTTGCCAAGCATCTTATCGAGGATCGCTTGTGCTTTTTTCTCTAAGGCTTCCTCAACTTGTTTTTTTATTTTGAACTGTGTTGCTGATATTTTTGCTAATGGGTCACTTTCAATATCTTCTGTTAGAAGTTTGCCATAAAAATCGCTTATTACCACATTTTCCGGTTTTAAACCTTCCACTGATCTGGCAACAAGTAATTGTATAGAGCTAACTAATTCTTTAGAAGCTCCCATTCTTGGATTTTTTAGCATTATATTTACTGCAGCTGTGGGTTCTTTTTCTTCTTCTACAAATAAGCTTTTATTGGGTATTGTTAAAAATACTTTTGAGTATTTAATTTGTTCATAATGATTTATTGTTCGAGCAAGTTCCCCCTCTAATGCTCTTTTGTAATTTACTTTTTGTGTGAAATCTGTTAGTCCTATACTTTGATTATCAAATAGTTCCCATCCTTTTAAATCAAATTTAGGGAAATGATCACTTATTTCTATTCTTAATTTATCTCTTATATTACCTTTTACATATATAGATGTGCCATTGTCTTCTATTTTATATTCAATTTTTTTACTATCTAAATATTCCTGAATTTTTTGTAAATCTGTGGTAGATAAATTGGAATACAACAACTTATAACTCGAAGAACCAGACCATAATAGGAGGACTAAAAAGATTATTATAAAAAAACCGACTATAGCTCCAAGAAAGATTTTTTGAGTTTTTGTTAGTCTATGCCAGATTTCCTTTAGCTCATTTATATATTTACTCAGAAGCTCATTCATTTTTTCCCCCTATTAAATCTGCATTCTCATGATTTCCTGATATGCTTCAATCATTTTATTCCTTATTTCCATCATTAGATCAAAAGCTATCCCGGCTTTTTCAACGGCAACCATCACCTGATGGACATCTGTTATTTCACCAGCTGATAATTTTTCAATTGATTCTTTAGCAACTTGTTGTAAATCATTAACATCATTGATAAATTGTTTGAATATATCTTCAAATTTGCCTTTAGCTTTTTGTAATTCTACTTTATTTCCGGATTCTCTTAATCTATTAATTTCTTTTAATTGATTTAATAACTGATTTCTAATTTCTAAATTGTCCATATTTTTATCCTTTTTTAAGTAAATTTTGAACTCTTTTTATGTTTATAATGTAATTTCTTGTTTCATTTGGTAGAATATTTTTATCAACTCTATTGATTCCAGCATTGTATGCCCATAAAACATAGAAATCATCATCTTGATAAAATTTTTTCAATAATGATAATAATTTACATCCAGTTTCTATATTCTCTGTGGGATTGAAAGGATTTTTTAGTCCTAATGTTGCAGCAGTAGATGGCATAATTTGCATTAAACCCATTGCTCCTTTTCGAGATACTGCCTTTTTTTTGCCTGCAGATTCTACATAAATAATAGCTTTTACAAAATTTTCATCTAAATTATATTTTTTACTCTTTCTTTTAATAATGTTATTATATCTTTTTATTCTGTCAAGTATTATTTTGCTTAACGCATTTGTTTTACGATTTGTTATTGTTTTTTTTGAATTGATTTCAATTTCTTTTTTTATTTTAGAGATTGTTTCAGTGGAAATTTTTTGCTTTAGTTCTTGTTTTTGAGTTCCCGGGTTGTGCTTGTGTTTTTTCGATACAGGAAAATCTAAAGAAGAGAATAGAATTTCTTTCAGTTCGTTTTTGTCATAGCTATTTTTTATAATATTTGCCAATATATATTCTTCATTACTATATAAATAAGTATATGATAAAAGCAATATAATTATAAAAAATAGCATTTGTTTCATTTTTAGATCTCCAGTGCTTTTAGTGCCATTTGTTTTGCTGCATTTAATGCTGTTGCATTTGCTTGATAAGCCCTTGTTGCAGTCATTATATCTATCATTTCATTTATTACATTCACATTTGGCATCTTAACATATCCATTCTCATCAGCATCAGGATGAGAAGGATTATATTCTAATCTAAATGGAGAATCGTCTTTTACTATATCGTCAACTTCTACACCTTTAGAAATCGCTTCATCTTTCAAATCAAAATGTTCCGGTATAGGAAGATGTTTTGGATTTGTTAATGTAGGTTTTATAGACTCTTTGCTTGATAAAACAGCGGATTTGATTTTTTCTTTTGATTCTTTTAGAATGACTATTTTTCTTCTATAAGGTTCGCCTTCTGCTGTTCTTGTTGTTTCTGCATTTGCAATATTTTCAGAGGCTATTTCTAATTTTTTTCTCTGAGCTTTAAGCCCAGATGCGCTGATATCTATTGATGTGAAAATGCTTCCTATTTCCATTCTTTATTCTCCTTTATTTCCCTTTTATTGCAGATCTTAATTTGTTAAAAGAAAGACTGCTTAATTTTGCTGCATAGTAAAATCTGATTTGGTTATTAACTAATTTGACCATTTCTTCATCAATATCTACATTGTTTTCACCAGAAGGAGTGGTGGGATCATCAGGGGTAAATGCTACAGGTTTTACTTCTTCTATTAAAGGCCGTCCTATTTTTAGGTGTTTAGGATCTGTTTTATATCCTCTTATCTTTTCTTTGTGTAAAGCATCTCTTAGTTCTTCTTCGAATTTGACTTCTTTTCTTCGATAGCCGGGGGTATTAATATTTGCTATGTTTGAAGATATGGCTTTATGTCTTAATGCATATGCATCTAATGATTTTTCCAAAACAGGTAGAGGTGTATTTTTATAGAGCAATTTATCTACCATAACATCTCCTTTTTTGTGAAAAATAAATTAAGCAATATTTATGCCAGTATGTAACTTGTTTATATTCTTTATATTATGTAAAAATAGTTGGAATTTTTTTCCCGATAGAGGAAAATTATACGGGAGAATTGATATTATAAAAGCTAAATTTTTTAAAAATCTCTTCTATATTTTGAATTTATATACAAGTTGATCTAAATTTGCTGTTTGCTGAGATTCTTTTTCTATTACAGCGGAGAGATTATTAATTTCTGTTTCAATTTTTACAAAGTTATCGGATAATTCATTAATTATATGATTTAATTCATTGATAAATGAAATTTCCATTTTTATTGTTTTTTCTATATTTTCATGATTATTTTTTATTTCTTTATTTGAATTTAGAATATTTTCAAAATTTGTATAAGTATTATTTATTAACCCTACTCCTCTATCTACTAAAGAAATTGTTTTATTCATGTTTGTTGAAACATTGTCTATATCTTTATTCAATGTTTGAACAATTTCTGATATTCTATTTGTTGAAGCTGCAGTTTTTTCTGATAATTTCCTTACTTCATCAGCAACTACGGCAAATCCTCTACCTGATTCACCAGCACGTGCTGCTTCTATAGCCGCATTTAATGCTAATAAATTTGTTTGTTCTGAAATTTCCTGTATTACCTGTAACATTTCTATTATAGTTTGTGAAGACTGTTGTAATCTTCCGATTAAATTCGATAAGCCAGAGGTAGAAGCATTAATTTTTCTCATATTAATTTTTACTTCTTCTAAAATATTTTGTCCTTCTAATGAATATTGGTAGCCATCTTGAATTTTATTTTCTGAATTTTTGAGATTATTTGCAATATTATTAGAATATTCTATTATCTGTTCGATTTTGTTAATAGAATTTGTTATTATTTCAGAAGCTTTATTTACAATTTCTTCTAAATTAATCCGTAAATTTTCTAAAACCTCTAAATCACCATCTAAATTTGTAGTGGATTTTCTAATTTCCCTTATAACATTTCTCAGAAAATTAAGAAAATTATTTTGTGCTTGTAGGAGTTCTCCTATTTCATCTTTTGTTTTTATATCAAATTTTATAGTAAGATCTCCTTTCCCTTCTGCTAATGTCTTGGATTTTAAACTTATTTCTTTTAAAGGAGTCAATAAAATTTTATTTAGTAATATAAACTGTATTACTAAAATAAATAAAAATAATATGATAGAACCTATTACGATATTTTTAATAATATTATTTGAAGATTGTTTTATTTTATTTTGTTGAGTTTTTATTTTATCATTTAAATCATCTATATAAGTACCAGTTCCAACTATCCAGTTGTAGGGTTTGAATGTTTTTACAAAGGAAAATTTTGGTTGAGGACTTTTTTTACCTGGTTTCGGCCATTTATAATCTACAAAACCCTCTTCGTTTGTTTTGCAAACTTTTACCATTTCATTGAATAAATATATACCATCTGGATCTTTGAAATTTTTTAAATCCTGACCATTTAATTTTTTACTTATAGGATGGTATACCATTGCAGGGGTAAAATCATTAATCCAAAAATATCCTTTATTTGTATATCTTATTTTTTCTATATAATCAAGTAATTGAGATTTTATTTCCTCATCTTGTAATCCCTTTTTTTTCAACTCTTCATATTTCTTTTCCATTAAATTAATAATACTATAAACTAAATCTTTAAGTTTTTGTCTTTCCTGGTTATGAACTAAATCTCGAATTTCTGTTATTGTTTGTTCAGTATTTGTTTTAAATTTTGATATTGTATATAAATTTATTATTGTGAGAAATAAAAATAATCCTATAAGAATAATTAATAATATTTTCCCTATTAAACTGTTTTTCAAAAGAGTCATTTTCTTCTCCTTTAACTTTTTTTATTTAGATGTTTTACATAACTATAATATATATTATTAAAAAAAAATCAATAAAATTTTGTTTATAAATATTTTTTTATTATGAATTTGTTCTATTCAGTATTATATTTGTGTTTGATATTTTCTCCTTCTACATAATATATCACATCTTCTGCAATATTTGTGGATAAATCAGCTATTCTTTCCAGATTTTTTGTTATTTTAATTATTTCCAGTGCTTTTTTTATTGTATCAGGTTCGGCAGCAGTCATATATGTGATAAGTTCTCTTGTTATTTGTTCATTTAAATTATCAACTATATTATCTCTTGAACAAACATTTTCTGCTAATTTGGTATCTTCTTTATAAAAACTTTTAAAACTATCATTTAGCATTTCTATTGTTTTTGTTGCCATTATAGGTAAATCGAGATAGGGTTTTAAAGGGGCATTTTTAATTAGATATTCAGCACTTTGAGCAATATTCACAGCATGATCGCATATTCTTTCAAGGTCATTATTCATTTTCATAATCATTAAGATTTTTCTTAAATTTTTAGCTTTTGGCTCGTATTGGGCTATTATGACTGTGCATAAATTATCTATTTCTATTTCCAGTCGATTTGCTTTTGGTTCATATTTTTCAATTACTTCATGTAAAAATGATTTTTTATTTTCAATTAAGCCATCTAATGATAATTCTATCATTTTTCGTGATAATTGGCAGAAATCGTTTATGCTAAATGTTAATTGTTTAATTTTTTCTTCTAACATAAGAGTTCTCCTTATCCAAATTTTCCACCTAAATATTCTTCTGTTTTTTTATTTTTTGGTACTGTAAAAACTTCTTCAGTTTTGCCATATTCTATTAATTCTCCTAAATATAAAAAAGCAGTATAATCAGATATGCGGGCAGCTTGAGCTATATTATGAGTTACTAAAATAATAGTGACTTGATTTTTTAGTTTTGATATTAGCTCTTCTATTTTAACTGTAGCTTTGGGATCTAAAGCAGATGTTGGTTCATCTAATAATATCACATCTGGTTTCATTGCAAGGGTACGGGCAATGCAGAGTCTTTGTTGCTGTCCACCAGAGAGATTGGTCCCTTTTTTAAATAAATTGTCTTTTACTTCATCCCAGAGTCCCACATCTTTTAATGTTTTTTCTACTATTTGGTGCTTTCTTTCTTTTGATATTTTAATGCCATTTAATATATATCCAGCAATTACATTATCAAATATAGTCATAGTAGGAAATGGATTTGGTCTTTGAAAAACCATTCCAATTTTTTGTCTTAATTTTATAGGATTTATCTTGTAAATGTTTTCTTTGTTAAGATAAATTGCACCTTCTGTTTTTGCATTATGGTTTAATTCGCTCATTCTATTTATACTTCTTAGAAGAGTTGTTTTACCGCAACCAGAAGGTCCTAAAATTGTGGTTATTTTTTTGTTATATATTGATAAGTTTATATTTTTTAGAATTTGTTTTTCATCATAAAAAAAATTAAAATTTTCTATTTTTAAAATTTCACTTTCCATTTTCTACTCCCAAGTCTTGCTAATATATTCAAAATAAATACAATAACAATTAAAACGAAGGAAGCACCCCATGCTATTTGATGCCATTTTTCATAAGGACTTGTTGCATAATTAAAAATTAGCAGAGGTAAAGTTTCAGTCGGTTTTAATATATTAAAACTTAAATAGGGATTACCAAATGCTGTAAAAAGTAATGGTGCTGTTTCTCCAGCAATTCTTGCTATGCTGAGTAATATTCCAGAAGAGATACCACTTATACCAGCAGGGAGTATAACTTTTATCATTGTTTTGTAATATGGTACTCCTAATGCAAGAGATGCTTCTTTTAAAGAAATAGGAATCAAATTTAAGGTTTCTTCAGTTGATCTTACTATTATAGGTAACATTATAATGGATAATGAAATAGCACCAGATAGCGCTGAAAATGTTTTTATAGGCTTGACAAACCATAGATAAGCTAAAATTCCTATTACGATTGACGGTAATCCTTGTAGAATTTCTGTAAGTAGACGTATGATACTTGCCAATTTGTTTTTTTTATTTTCTGATAAATAAATGCCGGTAATAATTCCGGGAGGTATCGCAATTAGAGAAGCTAAAATGATTATAAACAAGCTACCAATTATTGCCCTAAATATTGTGTCGTGCCCTGTTGAGGTAGTGATTGAGAATAAAAAGTTTAAATTAATGACGGAAAATCCCTTTTTTATTATATAAAATAATATAAAAAATAAAGGCACTATAGTCAAAACTGAAAAGAGAAATATAATGGTTTGGAAAAGTTTATCCTTAATTATTTTCTTTATTAATGCCAATTTTTCATCCTTCGATTTTAAATTTATTAATAACCACTCTACCAAGTAAATTGAAAATAGAAGTTATAATTAGCAGCAGTAAACCAATAAGGAATAATGAAGATAAATGAATATCTCCAGTTGCCTCTGTAAATTCATTTGCAATTACACTTGCCATAGTATTTCCAGGGCCAAATAGGCTTTGGGGGATAGAATTTGCATTTCCTATTAGCATTGTCACAGCCATAGTTTCGCCTATTGCTCTTCCAAAAGATAATAATACACCAGCAAATATTCCAGATAAAGAATATGGGAATACTACGTTTTTTATTGTCTCATATTTTGTAGCGCCTAAGGAATATGATGCTTCTATTAAGTCATTAGGTACTAAAGATATTACTTCTCTGCTTATTATAGTAGTGTATGGGATTATCATTATTGCTAAGATTATAGAAGCACTTACAATACCAACACCATATGGTAATACTCCTAATTTTATTTCTAAATTTCTCATCAGAGGAACAAATACAAATAATCCCCAGAATCCATAAATAACAGAAGGCATTCCTGCTAAAAGTTCTATAACAGTTTTAAGAAATTCTGCTATTTTACCTTCTTTTTTGTAGAAACCGAGATAAATAGCCAGGCTTATGGAAAATGGCAGTGAGATTATTAAGGATAGTATTGATGTTACTATTGTACTATATATGAAAGCAAGAGAACCAAATTTATTAAAAACAGGATCCCATTTCGAAGATGTTATAAAAGATAGTCCAAATTGCTTTATTGCAGGATAAGAAAATATAAATAAAGTTATATAAATACTTGCTAATAAAAAAATGAGAAAATAGGGTGATATATTTATCACCCTAAAATATAGCCTATCTTTATTTATTTTGAAATTGTGTTCCATAGTATTTCATTATTGTATTTAATCTTTTTTATGATTTGTTCTGCAATGGATTGTGCTTTCGGAGATAAAGGAGCATATTCCAATGGGGCAGCCAATTTTTGTCCTTCATGGGTCATCCACCAAAATAAGTTTACTAATTCTTGAGCTTTGTTTCTATTTAAATTGCTTAGATCATTATAAGTAAGAATCCAGGTAAATCCACTTATTGGATAGCCTTGTTCAGCATCAGTATTTGTTAAAGATACTCTGCTATCTTCTGGTAATTCAATATTTGCAGCATAAGATACACTCTGGATTGAAGGGGTTATATAATTTTCATTTTTGTTCTTAACCTGTGCATAAGACATATTATTATGAAGTGCGTATACAAGTTCTATGTACCCAATGCTACCTGGAATTTGTTTAATTAAGCCAGCAACTCCTGGATTACCCTTTGCTCCGAGTCCTATAGGCCAATTAATAGATTTTCCTTTGCCAAATTTTGTTGCCCATTCTTCACTAACTTTTGACAAATAATCTGTAAAGATAAATGTGGTACCACTTCCATCTGATCTGTGAATTACAACTATTTGTTGATCTGGTAATTTAATATCTGGATTTATAGTGGCTATTGCTGGATTATTCCATTTTTTTATTTTTCCTAAAAATATGTTGCTTATAATTTCTGGTGTTAACTTAATTGCAGGATTGCCATGTAAATTATAAGATAACACAACAGCTCCTATGCATATTGGTATGTGGAGGATATTATTCCCGTATTTTTTTAAATTTTCATCTGAAATGAAAGCATCTGATGCGCCAAAATCTACTGTTTTGTTGATTAATTGCCTTATTCCACCACCAGAACCAATTGCTTGATAATTAACTTTCACTTTTTTGATTGAATAATATTCCTGGAACATTTTTGAATATAGAGGATATGGGAAGGTAGCACCTGCTCCTATTAGAGTAACCTCATCAGCATGTGCATATATAAGGTTTAAAAATGAAAGTAATAAAAAAAATAGAATTCTCATTTTAGCTCTCCTTTTTTTAAGTTGATTTAATATATGAACTCGATGTTAATATTGGATTAGAAAAATGTTAATTTTTTGTTAAGATTTTTATATTTGTTATATATTGAGTATTTGTTTTAGAAAATGACCTGTATATGAATTTGGATTTAGTGCTATATCTTCAGGAGTTCCTGTGGCAACAACTGTTCCGCCTTCATCTCCACCTTCCGGTCCCAGATCAATAATATAATCTGCAATTTTGATAACATCTAAATTGTGTTCTATTACAATTACTGTATTCCCTTTATCTACTAATTTATTTAATACTTTTAAAAGATATTGGATATCTTCTAAATGTAATCCTGTGGTTGGTTCATCTAATATATATAAAGTTTTTCCTGTTGCTTTTTTTGATAATTCTGTTGCGAGTTTGATTCTTTGAGCTTCACCTCCGGATAATGTTGTAGCCTGCTGACCTAAGTGGATATATCCAAGTCCTACTTCCTTTAAAGTAGTAAGTTTATTATTTATTTGGGGAATATTTTTAAAGAAAACCAATGCTTCATCTACAGTCATATCAAGAATATCCGCGATAGTTTTTCCATTGTATTTTATTTCTAATGTTTCTCTATTGTATCTTTTTCCTTTGCATGTTTCACAGGTTACATAAACATCTGGGAGAAAATTCATTTCAATTTTAATTACACCATCTCCTGAACAATTTTCACATCTTCCACCTTTTACATTAAAGCTAAATCTGCCCGGTTTATAACCTCTTATTCTGGATTCTGGTAATTTTGAAAATAATTCTCTTATAAAAGTGAATACGCCTGTATATGTTGCTGGATTTGATCGTGGCGTTCTACCAATTGGACTCTGGTCTATGTTGATAATTTTATTTATAAATTCTGTACCTTCAATTTTTTTAAATGGCAATGCGCGTAATGTTGAATAAGAATGTAATTGTTTGGAAATGGCTGGATATAATGTTTCATTAATTAGAGTACTTTTCCCAGAACCAGATACTCCTGTAATACATATAAAAGTTCCCAATGGAAATTCAACGTCAATGGATTTTAGGTTATTTCCTGTAGCTCCATATAATTTTATATTTTCTTGTTTGTTTATAGGCCGTCTTTTTTTAGGTATTTCAATTTTTTTTTTTCCAGAAAGATATGCGCCAGTAATTGATTTTTTATTTTTTTGAATTTCCTTTGGAGAACCTGTTACTACAATTTCTCCGCCGTTTCTTCCAGCTCCCGGGCCTAAATCTACTACAAAATCAGAGGCTTTTATTGTATCTAAATCGTGTTCGACGACTATAATAGTATTTCCAATATCTCTCAAATGTAGTAGAGTTTCAATTAATTTATGATTATCTCTTTGATGTAATCCGATGCTTGGCTCATCCAGAATATATATAACTCCCATTAATTGTGAACCTATCTGGCTTGCAAGCTTTATTCTTTGAGCTTCTCCACCGGATAAAGTAGATGATTTTCTATCTAAAGTAAGATAATCCAATCCTACATTGATCAAAAATTTTAGTCTCAATTTTATTTCTTTTATAATTTGTTTTGATATAATTTGTTCAGTTTCTGATAATACTAAATTGTTAAAAAAATTTAGAATATTTTTTATTGGCATAGAAGATAGTTCTGCTATGTTAATTCCTTTTATCTTAATTGCAAGTGCTTCTGGCTTTAGTCTTTGACCATTACAATAAGGGCAAACCGTGTTTATCATAAAAGTTTCAATCCATTCGCGCACAGCATCGGAATCTGTTTGCTTATATCTTCTCATCAAGTTGTTTATAATTCCTTCAAAATTACTGAATATTTTTTCTATTTTCATAGATCTGGTACTAAATATAAAAGAATGAATTTTTTCTTCTGAGCCATATAAAATTATTTTTTGTATATCATCAGGTAAATCTTTAAAAGGGGTATCAAGACTAAATTTATAATGTTTGGCTAAAGCTTCAATCATTTGATAATAATATCCGCCCTGGGATGTTACAGCTGCTAATGCCCCGTCATTAATAGATAGATTTTTATTAGGAATTACAAGTTCAGGATCAATTTCTAATTTAGTGCCGAGTCCACTGCAATATGGACATGCTCCATAAGGAGAATTAAATGAAAATAATCGAGGTTCAATTTCTTCATAGGATATATTACATTTTAGACATGCTAATTTTTCACTGAACATAAATTCTTTTCCATCTTCGCGTAAGACAAGCAAAATCCCATTGCTAAGTTCTAATGCTGTTTCAATAGATTCTGTTAATCTATGATGTATTTCCTTAGATATTTTTAACCTATCTACTACAATTTCTATTGTATGTTTTTTATTTTTATCAAGCTTTATTTCATCTTCTAAAAGAAAAAAATTTCCGTTTATTCTTACTCTTGTAAAACCTTTTTTAAGTAGATCTGAAAGTAGCTTTTTATATTCACCTTTTCTTCCTCTTACGATAGGCGATAATATTTGAAATTTTATTCCTTTTTTCCATGATAATATTATATCTGTCATTTGCTGAACAGTTTGTGAAGATATTGGCTCGCCGCATTTGTAGCAATATGGTTTTCCGATTCTGGCAAACAATAATCTTAGATAATCATATATTTCTGTAGTGGTTCCAACAGTTGAACGTGGATTTTTTGAACCTGTTTTCTGTTCAATTGAAATGGCAGGGGATAAGCCATCGATTAAATCTACATCAGGTTTTTCCATAAGCCCTAAAAATTGACGTGCATAAGCTGATAGTGATTCTACATATCTTCTCTGGCCTTCTGCATATATGGTATCAAATGCAAGTGAAGATTTGCCACTTCCTGAAAGCCCTGTTATAACAATAAATTTATCTCTTGGCAAATCTACATTTATATTTTTGAGATTGTGCTCTCGGGCGCCTCTAATGATAATTTTATTGTTCAATTAATTTCTCCAGATATTTTTTCATTTTCAGAAAATCACTTTGACTTACCTGTTCTTTGTGTTCATTGATAATTACAATAAATATAGTAATATTTTCATAATCTATTCTGGAAAGATTTAATTGGTATCCGGCAAAGATTTCTACTAAATTTATCATTTTTTCCTGTGGGCCTGTATATGCTAAAAAGAAGGTTGTGGCTGTTTTCATTTTTTTCTTGCCAAAATTTATTTCAATTTGTTTGGATATAAGTTTATTTTTTAAATTATGTTTTTTTAAATCATAATAAGCCTTGATAGCATTTTTTAATACCAGAATTAATTCTTCTTGAAATATAGAAATTCTGTAAAATTCGTTTAGATGATAATAAAAATTCATAATAACATCTTCAGGGTATTTTTTTAAGTTTTCAATGGCAAATTTCAATCTCATATTATCCATTAATCGCATACCTTCATCAAAATCTCTAAATTTATCAAGGTATTTGCCTAAAATTTCTTTTATTTTTATGTATATACTTTCTGTATTATTCCAATATTCTGTTTCTATTCTTATATCTACCATATTGATTTCATTCTTTGAATACTGTGTCGGAGGGAAAATTTTGAATATATGGAAACCTTTTATATTATTTAGATCAGATGCTAATTTAAGTGCAAAATTGTCAATATTGTATTGTTCTTTATTAAAGATAACCATGATTTTTAGTTCAATCAAATATTCTTGTTTATTTTCTAAACTTAAATAAAATTGAGGGATTCCTGTTTTTTTACATTCATTATCTAATATAGGAATTATAGCTCTCGCATATTGTTCAAAACCACCAATAGAATCAAAACTTTCAAGGCTTAATAAATATCCTTGTGACCTTAAGGTTTCCAGAGCTGTTTTGAGTCTATTTATAGAATTATAATCATACCACTGTTCTTGTTTATTACAGATTTCTATTCTAAAGACTGTTTTATCTTCTATTGAGAATTTTTTTATAAATTTAATAAGAAAATCAGGGACAGATTTACGCAATGCATGTAAAATCATATTTAAATTTATAGCATTAGAGTAGCCTACAAGAGATATTCCTGTTAATAGTTCTTTTTGTGTTTTTAAATTTTCTACATTAAATAAGAATTTTTTTTCAGGATCTTCATTCAGTAGTTTAATAAATTTATAGTTATTATAAATTTGTTTAAAAATGTCTTGAGCTGAACGTTCAGAAATATAGGCTTTTGTTCTGTTTGTGAAAAATTTTATTAATTCGCCTCTACTATTAATAATTTCTTTGATTTCTTCTTTAGGTAAAGTCTTTTTTATGATATTATATACTTCGTCATATTTGACTAATTTTTCCACTTCCATAGAAATGAGATAACTTATAGCAGGACTTTGTTTAATAGAGGATTTTAATCTTTTTTTGAGTTCATGTTGTATTTTTTTTAAATTTGAAAACTCTTCTTCATTTAGTTTTAACCTTAATAGAATAAATGCCTTATTTTGTTTATTAAAAGGAAATACAAAAGCATGATTTAGAAATACATTATATCCAATAGAATGGAGATAGCCTGTCAATGTTTCCATTATTGCTGGTTTATCATCAGTGATTATACCAATATCTTTTATATAATAACCATTTTTTTTTAAAGAAAAAAAGGATATTTTGGTAGGGGATGGTTTTTTTATTAATATATTGAACATTTTTATAAATATTTTGTTGATATATTGTTCATCTAATGCATTGACATTATTTATGTAATTTAAACATTTATATTTATTCATACTGTTCTTCCTTTTTTAAAATTTTTTCAACTTTTGTTTTACTATAGGTATTTAAGATGTTTATCGGTTCAAGCCATCCTTTTCTTGCAATATTTACACCATATTCAATGTCATTAATACCTTCTAATCTATGAGCATCTGGGTTTATTGAAAATAAAATGCCAAGTTTTTTTCCATAGGGGATATATCGCCAATCAATATCTAATCTATGAGGATTAGCGTTTATTTCTATTATTTTATTATATTTTTTTGCAGCTTCTAATATTTTAATCATATCTATATCAAATGGTTCCCTGGATAATAATAATCTGCCTGAGGGATGTCCTAAAATTGTTAAATATGGATTAGCTAAAGCTGCAAGGATTCTATTTTCCATATCTTCTTGTTTCATAGAAAAGTTAGAATGTATAGAACCTATTACAAAATCAAATAGTTTTAATATATCTTCAGAATAATCGAGGCTGCCATCTTTTAAAATATCAGACTCAATTCCCCAGAATATTTTTATTTGAGGGTATTTTTTTTGTAGAGAATTTATTTCTTCTTTTTGTTGATATATCCGTTCTTCTTCTAAACCATGAGCATAAAAAGCGCTTTTACTGTGATCTGAAATACCAATATATTCATATTTTTTTTTTAGTGCGTATTGGATAATTTCTTCTATTGAATTTTGACCATCACTGTAATTTGTATGGCAATGGAAGAATCCTTTTATATCATCTCTTGAAACAAGTACAGGTATTTTGTTTTCTGCGGCTGCTTCAATTTCTTTGATATCTTCGCGTAATTCCGGTGGTATATATTGTAAATTTAAAATTTTATATATATCTTCTTCTGAATTAGCTTCTATTTTTTTATTATTTTTGAATATACCATATTCATTTGATTTATATCCCATTTTTTTTGCAATACTTCTTAATTTTGTATTATGCTCTTTTGAACCGGTGAAATGTTGGAGGGCAAATGGAAATGATTCATCAGGAACAAATCGCATATCAACTTGTATTAGAGTTTCTTTTGATATTTCATAGGGGACTTCTTTAGTTTTTGAGAGTTGGTTTATTATTTTTTCATTGGCATATATAGAGATTTTAGTATCTCCCATTCCAATTATGAGAGATTTGGTTAATTTTTTACTGAAAAGATTTTTTAATTTTTTCCAGTCTTCAGGTGTAATATATGAAATTAAAATATCAATATCATGGACAGTTTCTTTTTTTCTTCTTATACTCCCGGCAATTTCTATTTTTGCGTTTGGAAGTTTTGTATAAAGAAAATTTTTTAATAAATTTGCTATATTATAAGCTTCAGGGAATAGAAATCTATCTTTATATGTTTTTAAAATTTTAATGTTTTGGAGTATTTTTTGTTGCAATTTTTCACCGAAATTTGGCATATTTTTTAACCTATTTTCAAGACAGGCATATTCAAGTTCTCCAATAGAAGTTATATTTAATGTTTCATAAATTTGCTTAATTCGTTTAGGGCCTAAATTCGGAATTTTTAACATTTCTATAATGCCGTTAGGAATTTCTTTTTTTAATGCGTCTAATTCTTTAATTTTTCCTGATGTGTTAAGTTCTATGATTTTTTCAGCAATATTTTTCCCGATACCGTTGATTTTAATAAGTTCTTCTATATTTAAATTTTTTAGATTATTTTGAATGTTTTCTATAGTTCGTGCCGCCTTTTGATATGCTCTTATTTTAAATGGATTTTCTCCTTTTAATTCTAATAATGTAGCAAAAAAATTTAAAGTTTTAGCAATATCTTTGTTGTTCATTTTACATCCATTTTAGTTTTAATTTTGGTTTTTTATAGTTTCGGATAAACGTTACAATTTCATCTGGATTATCAGAAATTTTAATTAATTCAAAAGTTTTTTCATGCATAAATTTTTCAATTTCTAACTTATATAAAAATTTAATTAAGTAATCAAAAAAATTATTTACATTGTATAAAATAATTGGTTTTAAATGGTAGCCTAATTGTTTTAAAGTGAAAATTTCTGCGAATTCTTCCAGAGTCCCGATACCGCCGGGACATGTTATAAACGCATCTGCAAAATTTTCCATAAGTTCTTTTCTTTTCCTCATATCAGAAGTAATATATAATTTAGTTAAATTTGGATGGACAATTCCTTCAAGGTTTAGCCTTTCAGGAATAACTCCGATTACATTTCTATTATTTTCAAGGAATACATCTGCTATCACTTTCATTATACCAATATTGCCGGCGCCATAAATTAAATCATACCCGGATTTAGCTAATTTTTGAGCCAGCTGTTTACATTTTATTTTTAGTTCATCTGATACTTGATTACTGGATGAGGCATAAATACATATATTTTTACTCATATTCTTCTAAAAGGCTTTTTAGCCATTTTTCTGGTTCAATTTTTAGAGGTTCATAATTAGTTTCATCTATAAAAATACCATTTCGGTTACCAAGATTCCATTCAGGGAATATATTTTTTATTATTGAGTTTTTATATTGAGCAATGTATTGAAGGCTGATTTGTTTTAATATCTGCATATATTCGGAAATTTGAGAAAAATCTGGAAGGTTTTTTATTTTTTCATCTAAGAAAGAGGTATGAGGTAAAAAATATCTTTTTTCATCTGGTATGCTTGAATAAAGTTTAAGAAAGTTTTGTTTTATTTCATTGAAGATATCTTCTGCTTGTTGATTTTTTTCAACATCTTTTGAATAAATGATCCCCATCATTATGTCTAATAACCTGTTGTGATTGTTCTCAAATACATCTTTATCCCATTTAATTTCGAATATATTAGAAAGAAATTCAATAAAAACAACATACATAGAATAATTTTTTAAGAATGAAAAATTTTTATCTTGTTTTAAAAAATCCACAATTGTGAAATAATCTCTGTCTTCAATAAATAGTTTTCTATACTCCGATGTCTCTTTTTCTGTTAATTTTATCTTAGGCATATTTGGATAAAAAATAGTTTCTAATTGTTTTTCTATGTTGTTCACTTTTTCTTAAAATTAGATACTCCCAGCGTAAGGCTTTGTCTTTTAGTTTTTCATCAATTATTTCATTTGAATGAATAAAGTCTTTATTTAAAATTAAATTGTCTTTTACTGTTTCCCATAGAATTTCAAAATTTTTTATTATTAGTTTAATAAAATCGTTGATTTTTTTTTGTAATATATTTTGTACTTTATCAAAATCTTTTGAAATTACTTCTGTTATAGCCTCATTCTGAATTAAATTTTCCCATGAAGTTGTTTTAAAAAGTTCATTATATAATGAGGAATTTTTGGTGTTTAGATATTGATTTTTTTGAATTTTTTCAATACGATTGGTAATTATTTTAAGATTTTTATAATTAGACGCAAAAAATAACAAAAAATATAGAAAGTATGTCTTTTTCAATATATCATATTCTTTTATAGGAAAAATTTCTTCTATTTTTTTTATCAGTTCTATATCGTTATTCAAGTTCTTTTTTATGAAGGTGTCGAGTACCTGTTCTTTGCTATTAAATAAAGTCATAATATCAATCTAATTTGCTAAACTTTAAATATACTAAAAAAAATATTTGTTGTCAAATAGTATTTGAGTATAACATATATATTTTTTAGTAATGTTTATTAAGTAATAGTTTTTTTTATTATATTAATTTTTAGCCTTAAAAATATGTTGATTTTATATGACTTTTTTTTTATTAATTAACATTATGAGAATATTATTGACAAATGATGATGGTATAAAGGCTAAAGGAATTAATATTTTGAGGGATTTTTTGGTTAATGAATTAAAGCATGAAGTTATTGTAGTGGCACCAGATAATGAGAAAAGTGCGAGTTCTCATGCCATAAGTCTGCATAAACCATTTAAAATAGTAAAATATTTTGAAAATGAATATTCAGTAAGTGGTACTCCAGTAGATTGTGTATTAGTTGGTCTTAATGCAATTATGCATAATGAAAGGCCGGATTTAGTAATTTCTGGTATAAATCATGGTCAGAATATGGGAGAAGACGTTTTTTATAGTGGTACTGTTGGAGCAGCTTTTGAAGGAGCTTTTAGAAATATAAAATCTATTGCTATTTCATGCATTCAGAGAGATAATTTGAATTTTATTTCTTTCTTGAATTATTTGGAAGAGATAATGAATTTATATATGAAAGTAGAAGATTCTTATTTGATTAATATAAATTTTTCTGCTGAATTTGATTTAAAAGGATATAAATTCACAAAATTGGGTAAGCGTTTTTATAAAGATGAATTAATTGTTATGAGTAGGGAAGGTAATGAAACTTGTTATAAGATTGGTGGAGAAGGACCTTTTTGGGAAAATGATGAAGATGCAGATTATTATGCTGTCCATAATGGTTATATTTCAATAACACCTCTTGCATTAACTTTAACAGATAATAAAATTTTGGATAAACTTGAAAGGTTATATGGTTAATTATAGATTTGCCCGGAAGAAGTTAGTTAATTATTTGCGTGATGAAGTTGGTATTGAGAATACTTTGGTGCTGGAAGGTTTTTTAAATGTTCCAAGAGAATTTTTTATAGATTCTGCTTTATGGGGTATGGCTTATAAAGATGTTGCTTTACCGATTGGGAATAATCAGACAATATCAAAGCCCTCCACGATTGCTAAAATGCTTGCAGCATCTTCTATTAATAAAGATAGTAGAGTCTTAGAGATTGGCACAGGTTCTGGATATCAGACAGCCTTATTAGCATATATAGCTAAAGAAGTATTTACAATTGAAATTTTTGATAATTTATTGCAAAATGCTAAAAAAAGGCTTGAAGATTTAGGTTTTTTGAATATTCGGTTTAAAGTAGGGAATGGTATTGAAGGATGGCAAAATTTTTCTCCTTTTGATACTATTATCATTAGTGCATTTTTGCCAGATGTTCCATATAATTTAGCAAAACAATTAACAGAAGATGGAAAAATTATTTTTCCGATGGGAGATGAAAATAAACAGGATATATATTCTCTTCAAGTAATAGAAGATAAGTTTTTACTGAATAAAATAGATACCTGTTTATTTGTCCCATTTTTAAATGGGGGGAATAGTGAAGATTTTAAAAAAATTATATGATTGGGTATTATCCTGGGCAGATTCTCCTTATGGTTTTTGGGCATTAGTTATTTTGGCTTTTGCAGAATCGTCTTTTTTTCCTGTTCCACCTGATGTATTATTAATTGCTCTTGTACTGGGAGAACCTAAAAAGGCATTTAAATTTGCTTTTGCTTGTTCTATTGCTTCTATTGCAGGAGGGCTTTTGGGCTATGGTATTGGGCATTTTATTTGGGAGCAGGTTGATAATTTCTTTTTTCATTATGTCCCAGGATTTACTCCAGAGCTTTTTGCACTAATTCAGAAGAATTATCAAACTTATGGTTTCTGGTATGTTTTTACAGCAGGTTTTACCCCTATTCCATATAAAGTTTTTACAATTGGAGCAGGTGTATTTCAGTTAAATATAATGGAATTTTTTATTGCATCTTTATTAAGTCGTAGCGCACGTTTTTTTATTGTTTCTGCATTGTTATATAAATTTGGAGAGCCAATTAAAGATTTTATAGATAAATATTTTAATTTGTTGTCTATACTATTTGTTGTTTTATTAGTCTTGGGTTTTGTAGTAATTAAAATGATATTTTAGTAATCGGGATGTAGCGCAGTCCGGTTAGCGCGCATGGTTCGGGACCATGAAGTCGCGGGTTCGAATCCCGCCATCCCGATATTTTTATATGGAGTTATTATGTCTAAAATTTTTAATAATATTGAAATAACGGATATAGCATCTGGTGGATTAGGAGTAGGAAAATTTAAAAATAAAGTTGTTTTTGTGCAAAAAGCTATACCAGGGGATATTATTAATGTTGAAAAAATAAAAGAAAAAAAAACATTTATTAACGGAAAGATTTATGAAATTGTCCAACCTTCTCCTTTGAGAAAAAAAGCTTTATGCCCTCATTTTGATATTTGCGGGGGATGTAAATGGCAGATTACAGATTATAAAAATCAATTAGATTTTAAAACTACAATAGTCAGGAAGGCTTTTCAATATATTGGGAAAATAGATATTGATGGTATATTGGAGGAGATAATCCCATGTGAAGAGCAATATTTTTATAGAAATAAAATGGAGTTTTCATTTGCTCCTTCTGAAGAAAATTTTTTAAGTCTTGGATTGCATTTACCGGGGAAATGGAATGAAGTATTTGATGTGAAAACCTGTAAATTATTTGATGAAAAATCTAATGAGATTTTAGAATTTGTTAGAAAAATTACTATTGATAGGGGTATTCAACCTTATGATAATTATGAAAATAGAGGAATATTGCGTTTTTTAATGGTCAGAAGAGGTGTCAATACAGGGCATTATCTTATAAATCTTGTATCTACCGGTGAAAAAGAGGAACAGTTAAATGATATATTGATGAAAGTATCTGATAAATTTGAATTTGTTACTACTGTTGTCCATAATATATCCAAACGGAAAGCAGCAATTGCTGTAGGTGAAAAAGAAAAAATTATCTCAGGAGACGGCTATATAATTGAAAATTTATTGGGGAAAAATTTTAAAATTAGTGCAAATACTTTTTTTCAATCAAATACTAAACAAGCAGAAAAATTATTTTCAAAAGCTATCGAAATTGCGGATTTTACTAAAAGTCAAAGGGTTCTTGAATTGTATTCTGGTACAGGGGCAATATCTATTTTATTATCTCCTTATGTTAAAGAAATAATTGGCATTGAAATTGTAGAAGATTCTGTTAAGAGAGCTATGGAGAACTTAGAATTGAATGGAGTTCGAAATTGTAAATTTTTAGTGGGCGATGCGGCAAAAATAATTGGAAATTTTGAAAATGATTTTTTTGATGCTGTTGTGGTTGATCCTCCAAGGCCAGGTCTTGCTCCAAAAGTTGTTCAAACAATTTTGAATATTTCCCCTGAGAAAATATTATATATTTCTTGTAACCCAGATACATTGGCACGCGATATTGCTTTGTTTACTAATAGAGATTTATATTCATTAAAAAGATTAATTCCAGTAGATATGTTTCCTCAAACTCATCATATAGAAACAATTGCTTTGCTTGAAAAAAGTGGATAAGGTTTTATTTATTTCTGGTTCATATCCGCCTGATAAGTGTGCTATTGGATATTATTTGTCCAATTTTTTAAAACATTTAAAAGATGATATTGAGGTTGTTTTAGCATTACCAGGAAGAAATAGACAGTTAGGTTATGATTTCCATCATTTTCCTGATGAATTATTTGGGTGTATTAAAGAAAAAAATATAAGATTGATACATTGGCAATTAATAACACAGGGTTTTAGATATAAGGTATATTTTTTAAAATATTTTTTTCTACTAAAGTTAAAGAGAGGAATAAGGCAGGTAAGCACAATACATGATTTTTCTACATTGCATTTTTTAAATAAGATTAGGTTAATGATACCAATATTATTAAGTGATTATGTTATTGTTACAAATGAAATAGATTATGATATTATAAAAAAATTTAATAAGAATATAAGTATTATTCCCATTAGCTCTAATATAGAGATGAAAAAAAATATAAAGATTTTATTTGATGATAAAATAATTACACTTTTATTTTGGGGATTTCCGGTTAAGAATAGAGAACTGGATAAAATACTTGACGCAATGTTTTTTTTGAAAAAAAGAGGTATTAAGTTCAAATTGAGAATCTTGCCTGGTTTTTATAATATTTCTGAAAGGGATAAGAATTTTTATTTAAAAAAAATTTCAGACTTAGGTTTAGATGATAATATTGAAATTACTGGTTTTTTGAATGAGGATGAGATGAGAGATAAGCTTTTGAGTTCAGATTTAGCTTTATTATTTTATTCTGATGGAATTACATTCAGGAGAACTACTTTTTTAGGTATAGCAGGAGCGGGCATACCATATTTAGTGAATTTTGGTACAAATACACCTGCTATTTTGAAATCTATGATCAATTGTTCTCTTGTAGAGCCTTTTAATGCTGAGAAGATAGCAGACAAAATTATAGATTTTATCAACAACAAAGATTCTTTTTATAAAGAATATGAAAAGCTTAATAATTTTGTTATTGAAAAGTTTAGCTGGCAGAGGATAAAAGAAGAACATTTAAAAATTTATAAAAAATTTTTGAACATCTAAAAAAAAGATTAAAAACTTGACAATCTTTTTTTTGTTTTTTTATTAAAATATGTTGTTATAACCTTAACAAAAAAGGAGTGTTTATGGCTCAACTCAAGTTACCAGAAAATGCTTATAGAAAATTAAAGGAAGGGGAAGAGTATAAGCCCATTATTCCTGCATCTGAGAATTTGCCACATATAACAGGATATTCTTTATTTTGGGGGTTGTTTTTTGCAGCATTATTTTCAGCAGCAGCAGCATATCTTGGCTTAAAGATTGGACAGGTTTTTGAAGCAGCGATTCCTATTGCTATATTAGCGGTTGGTATATCCAATGCTTTGGGGAAAAAGAATGCTTTATTGGAAAATGTAATGGTTCAATCGATTGGTTCTAATTCTGGGTTGATAGTAGCAGGAGCTATATTTACAATTCCTGGATTGTATATATTAAATATTAATGCAAGTTTTTTTCAAGTATTTTTGGCCTCAATGTTTGGAGGCTTTTTAGGTATATTATTTTTAATACCTTTTAGAAGATATTTTGTAAAAGACATGCATGGTGAATTTCCTTTTCCTGAAGCGACAGCGACAACAGAAGTTCTTGTTGCTGGGGAAGCAGGGGGGAAGCAGGCTTCTATTTTGATTAAAGCAGCAATTGTAGGTGGATTATATGATTTTTTTGTATCTGGTTTCGGTTTTTGGAAAGAAGTTGTTTCTACAAAAGTATTTGGTTGGGGTAAAGCCTTAGCTCAATCTGTGAAATGGGAATTTAATATGAATATTGGTGCTGCTGTGATGGGGCTCGGATATATTGTTGGATTACGATATGCTTTAATTATTGCAAGTGGTTCTTTTGTTGCTTGGTGGGTTCTTGTGCCTGCTGTTTCTTATATTGGGCAGCTTGGAGGTGACCCTTTGGGTTTTGCTAATATGTTACCAAAGGAAATTTTTCAAAATTATGTAAGACATATTGGTATAGGTGGTATTGCTGCAGCAGGTATTATTGGTGTTTTAAAATCAAGCAAGATTATTGCAGGTGCTTTTAAACTTGCTTATGAGGAAATTTTTGGTGGTAAATTATCTTCAGGGGGAGCAAAAGAGCGAACTGATTTAGATATTTCAATGAAATGGAATACTATTGCGATTGTAGCTGTAATCTTAGGTATTTTTGCTTTCTTTTTGTTACTTGTTGTGCATGGTAATTTTGTATATGCAATAACAGGGCTTTTAATAGTTGTTATAATTTCTTTTCTATTTACAACTGTTGCAGCACGTGCTATTGCTATTGTTGGTACAAATCCTGTGTCTGGAATGACTTTGATGACTTTGATATTATCATCAGTTATTTTAGTTTCTGTTGGATTAAAAGGTGAAGATGGAATTTTAGCAGCATTATTGATTGGCGGTGTAGTATGTACCTCTTTATCAATGGCAGGCGGATTTATTACAGATTTAAAAATTGGTTATTGGTTAGGAGCAACTCCAAGAATTCAGGAAAGATATAAATTTTTAGGAACTGTTGTTGCTTCATTGTCAGTAGGTTTAGTTATTCTAATGTTAAATAAAACTTATGGTTTTGGGCCTGGTGGATTAGAAGCTCCTCAGGCATCAGCTATGGCAGCTGTTATTAAGCCTTTGATGACAGGGCAGCCTGCACCATGGTTGCTTTATTTTGCAGGAGTATTTTTTGCAATTATATTGGAATTGTTGGGTATTTCTCCTCTTGCTTTTGCACTTGGAATGTATCTTCCTTTATATCTTAATACACCAATTTTATTGGGCGGCTTTATTTCTCATCTTGTTTTAAAAAGTGCAAAAAATGAAACAGAACAGAAGGAAAGAAGAGAGAAGGGAACATTAATTGCATCTGGATATATTGCTGGTGGTGCTATTATGGGTGTTGTTGCTGCATTGATAGTTTTTATTGGAAAACAAATTGCTGGTAGTGATTGGACTTTGATGAAAGCTATTGGAACAGAACATTGGTCTGAATCAGCTGGTGGTGAAATTTTAGGTTTTATTATGGTCACTTTGTTGGCTATCTATACTTATAGAGAAGCAAAGAAGGCTGAATAAAATATATTTTTTTATCTTTGTGGAATTTATCTTAGCCTCTCAAGTATTATCTTGAGAGGCTTTTTTATTGATAAGTTTAATTTAAAAAAATAATTATGATATAGTTTTAATATTTTTTTGTTATTAATTCCGTAAGATTATTAGATAAATTAGTAAATTCCTTCTTAAAAGCAAAATTAGTGAGTTTATTGTTATTTTATTTGTGTTTTTGTTAAATTTTATAATAGTAAAATTTTTAATATCTTTATAAAGTAAAAAAAGTATTTTTATATCCAATCAATAGAGAATTGTAATTTAATTTTTATTCTACTTTTTTTATTATAAATTTGCTAATGCACAAATGAATTTTTATAGTGAAAAATTAGTTCTGTTATAGAGAAGTTAACATAATTATCCTATATTTGATATTTTTGGATTGTTATTTATTTCTACTGTGTATTTTTTGTTTTTTTACTTTCTTTCTGTAATTTTCCATTATCATTAGTTAGAGTTAAATTTGTCCGGTAAATTTTTTATATAAATTAAGAATTTTATTAAATGACTTGACAAAGAATTTTTTTATTATTAACATCAAAACCAAAATTGCAGGTATCACGAGAGTGATTTAAAAGGGAAGTGGAGTGAAAATCTCCCGCGGACCCGCCGCCGTAATCGGGGACGAACGCTACAATATGCCACTGAAACTGTACGTTTCGGGAAGGTGTGGCAAGTAGGATGATCCGTAAGCCGGAAGACCTGCCTGTAATTTATTTGTGCCTCAACTTCACGGGATTATGAAGAAGAGGTTTTTACAACATTTCAGGAGTTTTTTTACTTCATAAATCCCGTATTAAATCTTTAATTTTAAATCAAAGGAGTAAGAAAAATGAAATTGCATGAATTTCATGCTAAAAAAATTTTTCGTGAAAACGGGATTTTTGTACCTGAAGGGAAGTTTTTTTCTTTTTCCCAAAATATTAAAAAAACAGATTTGTTTGCAAAATTCCCTTTAATAATTAAGTCACAGGTTTTAGCCGGTGGACGGGGGAAAGCTGGCCTTGTAAAAAAGGTAAATTCTTTTGATGAAATTTTAAACTATAGAGATAAATTTAATAAAATAGTATATAAAAATGAGGCTTCTATCGGGGTTTTGATTGAGGAAATAGTTGAGCATGACACTGAGTATTATATTTCTTTATTAATTAATAAAAAAGATAAAAATATTTTGTTAATTTTTTCATCTGAAGGTGGAGTTGATATTGAAGAGGTGGGGAAAAATAATTCTAATAAAATAAAAAAAATTTCATTACCACTTGCAAAATCATCATTAAATGATTTAATTATAAAGGAATTTGAAAATGAATTTAATCAATCACAGCTTGATAAATTCATAGATTTTGTTATAAAATTAAGGGATTTATTTTTGAAGATTGATGCTACTTTAATAGAAATTAATCCGTTTATTTTTGCCAGTGATGATAATATAGTTGCATTGGATGCTGTTATTGATATTGATGATTCTGCTAAGTTTAGACAAAGTGAGATTTTTGAATTTGCTGCAACCTTGCAAAATGAAAATAAAAAAAGTATAGAAAATCCTTTTGGAACTCATTTCGTGAAGCTTGATGGGAATATTGGAATTATTGGCTGTGGAGCAGGCATTGTGATGGCATCCATGGATATGATTAATTTTTTTGGAGGAAAGCCTGCTAATTTTTTAGATATTGGCGGTGGAGCTGATAGAAATAAAACTATTAAAGCTCTGGAGTTTTTAAATGGTTTTGATAATATCAAGGTAATTTTTATAAATATTTTTGGTGGAATTACAGATTGCTTACAAATTGCAGACGCTTTAATTGATTTTAGAATTATGCATTCTGATTGCAAATATAATGTTATAAGATTGATGGGGAATAATTCTGAGGCGGCAATAAAGAAATTAAAAGCTAATGGAATTTTTGCTTATGATAGTATGGAACAAGCAGCGCAAAAAGCAGTTGAACTTGCTTTAAAAAAAGAATCTTTATTTTTGATTTCTAAAAATACTAATGTATTGGTGCAGGGCATTACAGGTAAATATGGTTCTTATCATACAAAAAAAATGCTGGATTATGGTACAAATATTGTTGCTGGTGTGAGTCCTGCAAAAGGTGGTGATTATGTGTATTCTGTTCCTGTGTATAATTCGATAAGGGAAGCAAAGCAGGATTTTTCTATTGATGCTACTATTATTTTTGTTCCTGCAAAATTTGCAAAAGAAGCAGCTCTTGAGGCAATATCTGAAAAAATACCTCTTGTTGTTATTATAACTGAGCATATTCCTGTTTTTGATACAATAGAAATTATAAATGAGGCTAATAAAAATGATGTTAAAATTATAGGACCAAATTGTCCTGGAATTATAAAAGTTAATGAAGCCAATATTGGTATAATTCCAGGGGACATTTTGAGAAAGGGCTCGGCAGGTATAATTTCTCGAAGCGGAACATTACTTTATGAAGTTTGTTATCAGCTCAGTAAAAATTCAGTAGGAGTATCGACTGCTGTTGGTCTGGGAGGCGATCCAGTTATAGGGACCTCTGTTGTTGATATAGTAGATTATTATGTTAATTCTGATGATATAAAATATATTGTTTATATTGGTGAGATTGGTGGGGGAGATGATGAAATTAGGTTGGCTGAATATATTAAGAAGAATAATATTTCAAAACCTATTATCAGTTTTTTTGCTGGAAAAACTGCCCCAGTAGGTGCTAAAATGGGACATGCAGGAGCTATCATCGATGGAGAGAAATCTACAGTTGATTATAAAATTAAATTATTGTCAGAGGCAGGATGTAAAATAGCAAATATCCCCTCAGCAATTTGTAGTATTATTAATAGCATGGAGAATAGAGAATGAATAACAAAAGTTTCTTTTTATGTTTTTCAGGTATTTTTCTTTTTTCAACTATTGAAGTTTTGGGTAAAATGATTTCAGGTTTTTTTTCCCCATTTGCTGTTACTTTACTTAGGTTTGTTATAGGCTCTTTTGCATTATTGCCATTTGCTTTTATGAAAATTAAAAAAGAAAATATTAGACTTTCCGGTAGGGATATTATTTTGATATCTTTGCCGGGCATCTTGAATGTTAGTATTAGTATGTTATTTTTACACCTTGCAATTTTTTACGGTAAAGCGTCTATAAGTGCTATTTTGATTAGTTCTAATTCAATATTTGTCGCTATTTTTTCATATTTTATTTTAAAAGAAAAAATAGATAATTATCGTATTATTGGTATTATTTTGGGGGTTATTGGTATTTTTTTAGTGGTTTATAAACATCTATTCTCAAACACACATACTCAAAATGAATTTTTAGGCATAGTTTTTGGTATTTTGTCTACTGTTACCTTCGGACTTTATATAACATTATCTAAAAAATTTGTGTTGAAATATGGTAATCTGGTTTATAACTCAATATCTTTTTTCATAGGTTCTATTATCTTATTTCTTTTATGTATTTTAGCAGGATTTGATTTAACAATGAATATTACACTAAAAAGTGGTATCATTATTTTTGTATTGGGTTTTTTTGCTACAGGCATTGCTTATATGTTGTTTTTTGAAGGTATCAAAAAAATACCAGCAGCTTATGCTTCTATGATTTTTTTCTTTAAACCAGCTATAGCTGTTGTACTGGCTTATATATTTCTTGGAGAACAGATTACCTTTATTCAAATTGTGGGAGTTGTATTAGTCTTTATAGGAGTTAATTTGAAAGAAGTTAGAAATATATTATTTCAAAATAAAATATGATTACCATAAGATGTGCTCACTGTAGAAAAAAGATTTTTAAATATAATAAAATAGGCAAAGGCAGGATATTGTATTGTTGGAAAGAAAGAATAAAAGAAGATTATACTAAAAGAGAAGGGGATAAGGTGTTGTGTGAATGTGGAAAATTGATTGGTATTGATGAAAAAATTAGAATTAGAATGAAACAAAACTCTTTTATATATTCTGGACATATAAAAAATAAATAGATTTTAGTAAATGAATATAGGAGAACCAATTTTTAAATAATTAAAAAGTATTTCTATAGATTTTTTGCTTACTCTAATACAGCCGTGGCTACTATTTTTACCGAGTCCCCTCCCGTAATGTATTAATAATCCATCTCTTAAAACTATCTTATATTTGCCGAGCACCCCAGGAACTTTTCTAACTTTCAGTTTATCTTTATAGCTAAGATTATTATAGAATCTTATTGCATCAATATAGTCGAGATGTTTTGGAATCTCTATAAATTGTTTGGGAATAGGCAAATTTTTCTCTGTCCAAAACCAATCTGGTCTGATCCACCACGGATTTGATATTTTTTTTATAACTGAGAATTCAGTTTTTGGTGTAGAAAAATTAAAATTTTTCCCTTTTATTAATATACTTCCTTTTCCACTACCAAATATATCACTGTATATCACATAATTTTTTTTCATTAGATAAAAGGTATGTGTTGAGACATCTAATACAAGATAATATTCATCGGTATTTATTGCTTCTTTATTCATTTTCAGAAAGTTATAAATTAGTTTTAAGCTGTCAGCTTTTCTTCTATATTTATAAACTAATATTGAATACTGATTCAATCTCTTTTGTTTGATATTATAAATTTTAATTAGTTCTTTTAAGTTTTGATAATATAAAAATGATATTATTCCTATTAATAATATCAAAAGAAAGATAAAAGATAGTAGATAATAAATAAATTTATTGTTCATAGCTTTTTTGGTATATTTTTTGCATAGTTTTTATATTGTTGAATATTGAAAGGAGTGATTATGGATAATATACTATTAGTAGAACGAGATTCTTTTTTTGCTGACATATTTTCATCGCTTTTAGAATTTTATGACTTAGAATTTGTTAAGTGTACCAATCCTGAGCTAATTCCTGATTTTTTTGAGCGTGCATTATATAAAGTCATTTTAGTTAATTTTAAAGATTCTAACGACGACATTGTTTTTAATTTAAATAAAATTGTAAATTACAAACCAAAGATAGTGATCCTTCATAATTATTACGATAAAGCTTTAGAGGAAGAGCTTTTCTTTGATTACGTTTATGCATATTTAATTAAACCCAAAGGCATCATCCATCTTAAGGATATATTATATACCCTCTTTGATAAAAAAATAGCAGCAAGACGGAAAAAGAAGATTGTAAATAAAGTTAAACGGGTTGCTAATTATTAGAATCGGTCTCTGATTGCTGTATATTTAATTTTTTTTCCAGTTCTTCTATACGAGTTTTTAATTCCTCAAATTCCGTGCGACTTGGGACTTTTATTTGTTCAATAGCTTCTTTAACATAATTTTCTATTTTAGTCTTAACCTCTTTTGTATTTTGTTCTATTTTATCCATAAGTTCTTTTATAGCTTGAGATCTTTGATTTTCTTCCAACTCTCCACGTTTAATAAGATCATCTACAATTTCTTCTGCTTTGTCTATTGTAACGCCTATTAATCCCAATCCTACGAGGGTCGCTTTTCTTAAGAATCCCATCTTAATCCTCCTTCTTTTAATTAAGTTAGTTTTTTAGGTATACATTCACCTGTTTAATTTTTTGTAATTAGTAACGTTAAGGTTAATAAATAAAATTTTTACTAACATTTTGATGGTATGCAAAATTGTCGAAGGCAATTTCGGTAAAGCATAGTAAACTATTTCGTCTGTTGTTGTACACTGCGTTTATTAAATTGTTTCATGTTGAAATCTACATTTTTACAATTGCCTGTGAAAATAAAACAGAAGAAACTACCACAGGGGAATCAAATCCTGCAATAATAAGAACAGGTAAAGTAATTTTTTCATAAAGCATTCCTAATAATGAATCTATAATTTCGCATACAAAAGCTATAAATAACACTAATATTACTTCAATATTCAATCTATTCTTTACCATACCTATATATAATATATATATAAAGTATATATAAAAAGCAAAGATATTTTAAAAATTTTTTAAAAATTAATTTATGCAGAGCGAATCATAGACAAATGCGCCCTAAAAGATCCGCTCCGCAATATTAAAATTCTTTATTAATTATAATTTTTTTGCTACTTCATAAGCGTCCCTAATAGCAGTTTGTGCATTGCCAACCTGCTTTGCATCACCTATTACATATACAGGAATTTTACCAGATAAAGCTCCTTCCAATGGATTATAACTTTTCATACCTGCAGTAACAATTATATAATCAACACCTGTAATAGTACCATTTTTCTTGCCTTCTACATAAACTTTATCGCCTTCAACTTTTGTAACTTTAGTATCTGTATAAATTTTAACAGGTTTATTTTTAAAACTATTAAGTGTAATTGTTTTTTCTATCATTTCCATGCCACGAGCTATTTCAGATAACATTTCAATAATTACAACTTCATTATTATTTTCTACTAAATTATGTGCTACTTCTATACCAATAAGGCCTCCTCCTATAATTACAACTTTACTATTTGTGACCATATTATCTTTTTCAAGGACTTCAGCCCACATATATTTATCCAGTCCTGGAACCGGAGGCACAAAAGGTTTAGAACCTGTTGCTATAACGACTCCGTCATAATTTTTAGATAAAAGTTCATTACTACCTGCTTCTTGATAAAAAATATTAATGACATAATGTTCCAATGCTTTTTTATAATAATCTACTAAAAGAGATAAAGAATTTTTACCAATTGGCAAAGCAGCGAGGTTAAATTGTCCACCCAATCTATTTTTTTCATAAAGATCCACATTATGGCCTTTTCTTTTTAATGTAAGCGCAGCTTCCATTCCTGCCAGACCACCACCAACAACAGCATACTGTTTTGGTTCTTTTGCCACTTCAAGAGGTTCTGTTTTCATACCAACTTCAGGATTTGCAAGACATTGAAGTTCCTGGCCTGATTTTACTCCACCAAGACAACCAGCAGCACATGCTAAACAAGGTCTTACTACTCCCTCTTCATTACCTAAATATTTTCCTATAAAATTAGGATCCGCAACTAAAGCTCTTCCTACAGCAATATAATCTGCTGAATATTCATTTTTTAAATTTTCTATATCTTCAAAACTATTTATTCTTCCAACAAAAATTACAGGTATATTTATATTTTCTTTTATCTTTTTTGCCAATTCCCATGTTTTTCCCTTAGGAATAAACATATGCTGAAAAAACCATGGTGGTGTTGAACATATACTACCAGCAGATACATGTATTGCATCAACTCCATTTTGCTCTAAAATCTTAGAAAATTCAATCATTTCAGGTAATTTTATACCATTAGGAATTATCTCATCACCACTTATCCTGACAATTATTGGTAAATCTACAGCCTTTTTAACTGCTTGTAAAACTTCTAATGGAAATTTTATTCTATTTTCAAAATCCCCACCATATTCATCTGCTCTATCATTAATAAAAGCTGAAATAAACTGAGCAAATAAATATCCATGCCCATATTGTAATTCTATAAAATCAAAATTGGCTTTTTGGGCTCTTATAGCTGCATCAACGAAAAGATTTATAACTTTATCCATATCTTCTCGAGTCATTCTCTTAGGGGCTGCTCCACCATTTTCACATGGCTTATCAGTAGAAGATACAAAATAATTATTTGGAATTTTAGGATTTGCCATTCTACCAGGGTGATTAAGATGCGCTATAACCTTTGCACCTGATTCATGTATAGTTTCAACCAATTTTTGCAATCCCTCTATTTTATCATCATCATCAATTCCCAACTGTGTAGGGATTTCACGCAAGCCTTTATCTATATAGAGTGGCTCAAGAGTAACAGCTCCTAAATAATTGCTTCTTTTAGTATAAAAATTTATATGCTTATCATTTACATAACCATCACGAGTACAATATCCTAATTTTATAGGAGCAAATATAAAAGGATTTCTTAATTCAATCATCTTCTGTCCTCCTTTGTTTAATTCTTTTTGATTGAAAGTTTAATACTTAACTAAAATTTGTAGAAGGCTCGTTTGCATATACTCAAGTCTATATTATATTGATTATTTGATACTGTCAACTATTTTTTGATTAAATTATTAATTTTTATTAAAATTTTATTCCCT
>CAYLKS010000026.1:0-39142 GCA_964384205.1 uncultured bacterium
TATATTAAAATTTCAAAATGAGATAGAAAATAGGATATAAAAAATACTTGACATTTTAAATATTTATTTTATAGTTCTGAGATGAGGAGAATAAATATTTTATTTCCAAATGATGCATCATTTGATAGCTATCAAGCACAAGATAGAGATGCCAAACATTGGGCATTATATCTTAATGAAGAAAAGTTTATAATAACATTATTTCTTAGTAGCACTCCAGATAAAAGATTGGCAAATAAAAAGAATATTCGATTTTTAAAATTTAGTAAATCTTTAAGTATTAAAAATATTTTTTATTTCATAATGCATCTATTGTTTCATAAATATGAATATATCATTGTTTCAAAAGTTGATTTATATATGTTTATTATATTATATTTGAAAAAAATTAAGATTTTGAAATCTAATGTAATAGTTCCCATTGTAAATAGGTTTCCTTATATAAGCAAGAGGATTAGCAATTTAATTTTACAAAATGCAGATTTTATATTTGCAATAAGTGAGAAGATAAGGGAGGATTTTAAGGTAAATTATAATATGGATATACTTGTAGTGCATCTTGCTTATGATGTGTCTTTATTTAAAAATTCTCGAAATTTAAGAAAAAGAGAAAAGAAAAAAGTGGTTTGTGTAGCATCAATGAGTGCTCATAAACAGCCTTTTCTTTTTGTAAATATTGCGAATCTTTTTCCTGAAATAGAGTTTATTTGGGTTGGTGATGGATATTATTATAGATTTGTAGAACAAAAAATTGAAAATGAGTGTATTGATAATGTAAAATTGATAAAAAATATTCCCAATTCAGAATTACCTGCTTTTTTTGAACAATGTGATATCTTTCTTTTGCCTTCAGTAATAGAGGGGTTTCCTAATGTTATTGTGGAAGCTATGGCATGTGGCTTGCCTGTAATTGCTTTTGATTATTATAATCCAGAAGCAATAATTAATGAGAAAACAGGTTTTATTGTTAAAAATGAATTTGAGATGGTTGAAAAATTGAAGATTTTACTTAGTAATGATAAATTATTAGAAGAATTTTCCCAAAATGCTCGTAAAAGAGCATTAGATTTTTCTGGTGAAAAGATAATTCATGAATTGGAAAATTTTTTATTATGGATAGAGAAAGCTTAAATAGGAATTTTTATATTTTATTTATAATTATTTTTTCAGTTTACTCAAAAAATGTCTTATAGTTATAAAGTTTTTTAATTTTGTTTGTACGCAAAAGAAATTTGAATGAGATATATAAAAAGTAGGATATATAAGAAGTAGGGTATAAATTTTTTTATAGAAATAAAGAAGTATTGTTAATTGGGAAAGATTGTTATTAAAAAAAGGGCTTATGTAGAAAACATAAGCCCTTTTGTATTTTTGATTTTCTAATTATGGTTTATCGTCCTCTTGGGAAATCTTCTCTTTTAAATTTTTTTACAGGGTGCTTTTTTAGTTCTTCCAATGCTGTTTCTACTGCTTTTTCTAATTGTGGGTCATGGCCTTTAATAACACTTGCAGGATCAAATTCTACTTCAATATCGGGGGATACACCTACGTTTTCTACTGCAAATTTGCCGTCAGTATCTACTATTGCTATATTTGGAGCTGTTACATATCCGCCATCCATTAGATGAGGATATCCAATTATGCCAACAAGTCCGCCCCATGTTCTTTTCCCTACTAATTTCCCTAATTTTAGTTTTTTAAAGTAATATGGGAGAGCATCTCCGCCTGAGCCTGCATATTCATTTATTATCATTACCTTAGGGCCTTCAACTAATGCTTCTGGTGTTTTCCCATAGTCTCCCCATCTACCAACCCAATAATTAAGTAATTTCCTTGATAATAAATCAATAATATTGTCTGCGGCATATCCACCGCCATTGAATCTTTCATCAATAATCATTCCTTCTTTATCAAGATTTGAGAAATAATATCTCATAAAATTTATATATCCTTGAACAGATGTATTTGGTAAATAAACATATCCTAATTTTCCATTAGATAATTTTTCAACTATTTTTCTGTTATTATCCATCCATTCTCTATTTCTTAAATTTGTTTCATTTGATATAGGAACAACAGTATATTCTTTTGCATTTTTACCATCAGGTGTTTTGCTTACTTTAATTCTTGTTTGAACACCTGCAGTCTTTATAAAGTATGAATAGATATTTTTTGTTGCTTCAACTTTTTTCCCGTTAACTTCAAGTATATAATCACCTTCTTTTATATTAATTCCTGGTTCTGTTAATGGTGAACGTAGATCAGGATTCCAGTTTTCTCCTTTGTAGATTTTTTTTATTCTATATAAGCCATTTGCAATTTCGTAATCAGCACCTAATAGTCCGCATGGTATATGTTTTGTTTCCGGATACAATCCACCACCAACATAGGCATGGCCAACACATAATTCACCTATCATTTGTCCGATGACATAGTTTAAATCTTTTCTATGGGCAATGTATGGAACATATTCTTTATAATATGTCCATATACTATCCCAATTTTGACCATGCATGCCTGGATCATAAAAGTATAGTTTATTGATTCGCCATGCTTCATACAACATCTGTTTGTATTCTTTTTGTGGGTCAATCAATACTTCTATCTGGTTCGTTTTTAGTTTTTTAGCGCTTTTTTCAATATTTTGTGTAAGATCGCCGATGAACCATGCTTTATTTTTTACATATAATATTTTTTTATTATTTGCAGATATTTCATAATAGTTTATGTTTTTGCATTCTAATTTTTCTTTTTTCTTTTTTAAATCAAAAGAATATAAGTCAGATCTTGTAAGGCGGGGGGCACCATTTCTTACATCTCCTACATTCTTGATAAAGTAGAGCTTATCTTTTACTGCTTGTAACATGGAGTATACTCCATCACTCAGTGGAAGAGCAACAATTCTATCTTGAATATTATCTATATCTATTTGTAAGTTAATATTATTCTTTTTTTTATTTTTATCATCTTTTTTGTCTTTTTTTTCTGGTTTTGTATTTTCTTCATCGCTTACAGGTTTGAATGGAGAAACTTGATTTTTAGAAAGAACAATAAGATATAAGCTGTTTGTTGGTTGATATGGATATTGCGATAGGTCAACCCATCCCAGATCGAAAGCAGTATTTGTAGATGCTGCAAAATAGATATATTTTCCAGTTTTATCAAAGACAGGATTAGTCGCATCACTTAATCCATCAGTTATTTGATATGATTTATCTTTTTTTAATGAATAAAGATGCAGAGCGCGTAGTTTATTTTTACCTGTTTTTGTGTAAACAATCCACTTATTATCAGGTGACCAATCGGCGAATATGTTGGTTAGTTGTTTATTTTCAATGTCTATTAATTTGATTTTTTTTGTTACCAAATCTATATAATATAATTTTTGGTCGTGAGTAATATATAGAATTTTTTTAGAATCAGGTGACCATTTAATTAGGTTATAATAGGCATTTGTTTTAAGTGGTATTATTTCTTTTTTTTCACCTTTTTGATCTGTGATAATTAATGCATATTTATTATTATGTTCACCGAAATATGCTATTTTTTTGCCATCAGGTGACCATTTTGGCAATCTTTCCATTTTATTAGTAGTATTGCTTAAATTTCGTATATCTCCATGTTCATAGGGAACAGTTACAATTTCACCTCTTGCTTCAAAGACTGCACGTTTTCCATTAGGAGAGATAGCCCCTGAAAAAATATTGGCTTTTACATATTTAGGTCTTATATTATAGATATCCGCATTGATATTTATAGTCAATTTTTTAATTTTTTTTGTTTTTGGATTTAATATATGAAGATAACCTTCTCTTTCAAAGACTATTAAATTATTATCGCATCCAAAAGTTTTAATATCAGCACCAGTATAGTTTGTAAGTTCATTTATTTTATTTGTCTTAGGATTATATGAATATAGGTTCATAACTTTTGTTCTATCAGATAAAAATATTATGTTATTTCCCAACCATTTGGGGTATGTATTATTGGAATTATCATTGGTTATTCTTTGTGCTGTATTGTTTGTAAGATTGAATAGCCATATAAATGGAGCATGCCCACCTCTGTATCGTCTCCATGTATTAAATGATTGCCTGTTTGATAAAGATGTATAAGCAAAGAAGTTTCCATCGTTAGACATAGCTCCGAGCCATGCCATAGGCATAGGAAGGCTTTCAGGAAGACCACCATTTATTGATACTTTAAAGATTTTTGTAAATCTACTATAGCTTTCTCTTGGAGACGAAAATAGTATGAATTTACCAGTATTATCCCATCCTACAACTTGATCGGCTCTTGGATGATATGTTAATCTTTTAGGCTCTCCACCTTTTGATGGAATTATATATACATCTGTATTTCCATCATATTGTCCTGTAAATGCTATCCATTTTCCATCAGGTGAAAAGAAAGGATCTGTTTCAATGCCTGGATGAGATGTGAGTCTTTCTGCATCTCCACCAGTTGTGTCAACAAGCCATAAATCTCCAGCATAAGAAAATACTATTTTTGAGCCATAAATATCAGGATTTCTTAATAGTCTCACATTATCCATAGCAAATATATTAATGGATAATAGAAAAAATAGAAAAATAATTAGTTTTTTCATTAGGCTCTCCTTTTGTTAAGATTTATTAATATATTGACGTAAAATTAGATAATTTGTTTCAAAATTTGATAATTTTAATAGGTTTTGTTTTTTCATAAATGTGTGGATGTCAGAAAAAAGTAGCAGATAAAAATTTTTTCGCTTTTATTTTAGTAATAAAAAAGAGCAAGGTATCCTACCCAGTGGTGCAGGTTTGATGGCGCAGTAGTTCCCAGACCGTATTGTCTAAGAGGAAGTTCTCCTATGGCAACACTCGTGTTATAGTCTATAAACTCTCCGGTCATCTTTTTGTTGTATGTTTTTTTGTATAATGATAATAAAAAGTTTGTTCCAAAAGTGATAGAGAATCGTCCGCACCATGTTACTTTATAGTTATGTACATCTGTACTATCTACTAAAGTATATAATAATTTATGAATATTTTTTTGAGAGATTGTATTGCATAGATATTTTTTAGCGATAGATATATCATAAGATGTTGCTTTTTTATAGCCATCAATATCACATCCAAATGGAGCGTAGTTTTTACCACCCCAATCTTGATCTCCATAATGAGAACCATCATTTGATAAGATGATTTGGACATCTTTGCCTAATTGAAGGTTGTTATTTTTTAATACTTCATATACAATATTAGCTAATTCATTCGATAGATAATTCATTCGTTGCCAATTCATATAGGGTACAAGGATCGGTATAATTTGAAAATTCCTTTGTTTATATTGTATCCATGGGAGTATACCTTCTATGGAATGTTCAATTGATTGGTATTTATTAGAAACTATGTAATCATTTTTATTTAATTTTTGTAAAATTTGCTTTCTTAAATGGGATGTTTTGATATTAGCAAAAGGGCCTTTCCAATATTCGGAATTATCAAATATAAGTTTGTCCTGTATCCCCCATTTCCATGCTTTGTGCGCTACACCAAATATTATAAAAATTTTAGCATTAATTGCCTGCATAGCTTCAATATAAACAGGTCCAGCATATATATGATCATCATGAGGACATATAATCCCAACAATATTTTTATTTTTACAATTATCGCTGATTTTCTTTAAATTTTTTGTTCCAAGGTATGAAATCGAATGTTTAACTGCTTGATTTATTTGTTCTTCTGTATGTGAAAATCCGACGGTATCTACTAATCCACGAATATCTTGCCCAAAAATATTTACAAATAAAAATAATGATATTATTGTGAGTTTAATTTTCATTTTGTCCTCCTTTTTGTTTATTATAAATTTATTTTGTAATAATTCAACTTTTTTATTTGATTTTATTTTTTTTAAAGTAAAAAAGTAAATAGTTTGTTTTATTTTTAAATATAATGAATATTTATTAAAGTTGTAATAATATGGAATAATTATATTTTATTTTAGGAAATATTACTGCTTATAAAAGATGAAAGTATGTAATATGGTTGTCAATATGAGCTTTAAGAAGTTTAGCAAGTGTTTTTTATAGGTTTATTGTTGAAAATATTTTTTATTATCCTAATTTAGTAAGCTATATATAAAAAATTAGTTGATATTTAGAGAGTTAATATATGATTATTGATAGTATGAATTTTTTCTATTGACTTAATTTAAAAAATATAATAATTTTAATTAAAAGTAAAAGGGAAGGTTGTTATGCATTATTTGACTATTACAACTCATTTTTCATCTGCACACCAATTGAGAAATTATAATGGTAATTGTTCCAATTTGCATGGACATAATTGGAAAGTTAAATTGACGTTTGGTGTTAATAAATTAAATGAGATAGGCATAGGTTGTGATTTTAAAGTATTGAAAAAAATTGTTAATGATAAAATTGATATTCTCGATCATACATATTTGAATGATCTTGATTATTTTCAACAGAAGAATCCGACGGCTGAGAATATATCAGAATATATTTTTAATGAAGTTTCTAAAATAGTACCAGATAATATTTTTTTATACGAGGTGGAAGTTTTTGAATCAGATAAGTATTCCGTCATATACAGAAAAGATTCTTGAAATTAATGAAATATTTTATAGTATTCAAGGGGAATCTACATATGCTGGACTCCCTTTTGTTTTTATAAGATTGTCAAAATGTAATCTTAATTGTGAGTGGTGCGATACGAAATATGCTAATACAGAGGAAGGTAGTAGGTTAAATTTTCATGAAATTTATGATAAAATTAGCAAATATCCTACCAGATATATTGAGATTACAGGTGGAGAACCTTTATTACAGAAACAGCAAGTTGTTAATTTTGTAGAGTTTATTTTTAATAAAGGTTATAGGATTTTGATTGAAACTAATGGAAGTATAAATTTAGGCGGGATTCCAGATTATTGTATTAAAATTGTGGATGTAAAAACCCCATCAAGTGGGCATGTAAATTCTTTTAATTTAGAGAATTTGGAATTTTTAAATAAAGATGATCAGATAAAATTTGTTATTAAAGATAGAGAGGATTTTGAATATTCTATTAATTTTATAGAGAAATATAAGGATAGGCTCCCTTCTGTTAAATTATTTTCGCCTGTTTGGGGGAGTATAGATTATGATGTGTTGTCTAAATGGATTTTAGAGTATGGTAGTGATATTCGTTTGCAGTTACAATTTCATAAAATAATTTGGGATGCTAATTTAAGAGGAGTATGATTATGGATGCATTAGTTCTACTATCAGGTGGAATGGATTCAGCTGTTACAGCTGCAATTGCGCATAAAGAAAATGATAGCTTGGGATTTATTCATTTTGATTATGGTCAGAGAACAGAAATAAAAGAAAGAGAGGTTTTTGATAAATTATCGGAATATTATAAAGTAGAAAAAAAATTTGTTATAAAATTAGATTTTTTTAAGGAGTTAGGGCATTCAAGTCTTGTTGATAAAGCTATGAAAATTCCGGAAAATCAATTATCAGAAGGTAAAATCCCTTCTACTTATGTGCCTTTTAGAAATGGTATATTTTTATCTTATGCGGTTGCAATTGCAGATGCTTATAAGGTAAAAAATATTTATATAGGTGCTGTGGAAGTTGACAGTTCTGGTTATCCAGATTGCAGGGTTGATTTTTTTAAATATTTAAATTATGCGGTTAAAATTGGCACAGCATCTCAGGATATAAATATATTAACTCCTGTTATTGATAAGAGAAAGTCTGAAATTATTTTAATAGGGAAGGACCTCGGCGTTCCTTTTGAATTGACATGGTCTTGTTATCAAAATGATGATATTGCCTGTGGAGTTTGCGATAGTTGTTTATTGCGTAAGAAAGCCTTTGAAGAAGCAGGGCTAAAGGATCCTATTAAATATAAAATATAAAATTGAGAGGAGAGAGTTGATGAGTATTTATAGGGATAATGATACGTTATTTATAGATGGTTTTGATATTAGCAAGATTGCTGATGAGTATGGAACACCACTGTACATTTATTCATTTAATACAATGGTTGATAATATATATAAAGTGAAAAAGGTTTTTGAGGGGTTGGATTATAAAATTTCATTTGCTATGAAGGCAAATGGTAATATCCATATTTTGAAATATTTAAAAGATTATGGATTAGGTGCTGATGCAGTTAGTATTGGTGAAGTTTTAGCAGCAAAAAGAGCAGGTTTTAATGATAACGAAATTATTTTAAATGGTAATGGGAAGACAGAACAGGAAATAAAATATGCTATTGAAAATGACTTATTTGCAGTTAATGTTGATTCAAAAGAAGAGCTTTTGAGAATTTCAAAAATTTTAGAAAAATATAATTCAAAGGCTCTTAATATATTTTTGAGGGTAAACCCTGATATTGATCCAAAAACACATCCATATATTTCAACGGGGCTTAAAGAGAATAAATTTGGTATAAATATTCAAGATGTTGATGAAATTGTAGAGATAATTAAAAGAAATCCATTAATAAAATTAAAAGGATTCCATATTCATATTGGCAGTCAGTTGTTAGATTATAAACCGTATTATGATGCAATAGAAATTTTGTGTGCTCTTTATGATAGATATTCTGAATTAAATTTAGAATATTTTAATATTGGTGGAGGTTGGGGAATAGATTATCATCATAATAATAAGCTATTTCCAGTTGATGATTATAAAGAAAATATTATCCCTTTATTAAAAAGAATAAATAAAAAAATTATTATAGAATTTGGAAGATATATAATTGGTAATTCAGCGGTAATTGTTTCTAATGTTTTGTATATAAAAAAGACAGCATATAAGAATTTTTTAGTTTTAGATGCGGGGATGAATGATTTGTTAAGGCCTTCCTTATATCAGGCATATCATCATGTTGAACCTGTTATTATCAGGACTTCAAAGAAGGATATTTTTGATATTGTTGGACCAATTTGTGAATCAGGAGATGTTTTTCATAAAAATTATGAAATAAACTCGCCTGAGATTGGCGATTATATAGTTTTTTATGATGTAGGCGCTTATGGTTTTTCTATGGCATCAAATTATAATATGAGATTGCGTCCAGCTGAAGTTTTAATAAAAGATAATAAAGTGGAGCTTATTAGAAAAAGAGAATCTTTTGATGAAATTTTTAATTATTAAATTGAATTTTAGTAGTATCTATTAGATTATATATAGATTCTTTTAATTTGTTTTGTCTAATTTGTTCTATAAGTTTATCTTTTATATTGTCTAATTTTTCATATTCTTTTTTTATATGTTTTATATAAAAAATGGTAAATCCTTTTGACCATGTTATTATATTGCTGGGTTTATTTATTTCTATATTTTTAAAAGTTTTATAGAGTATAAATTTTTCTCCTGCATTTTTTGATATGTTATTTTTTATTGTCCATTTGAAATATATCATTTTTTGGGGTGTTAGTTTTTTTAAAAATATTTCAGCACTGTATTTATTAGTGAAGGTTTTATAAAATCCTTCAACATAAATTTGTTTTATAAATTTTTCTTTGTATTTATTGTAATAATATTTTATTTCATCTTGAGATATTGTTATTAATTTTTTTTGATTGTTAAAATAAAAATTGAAAATGATATTTTCTTTTATACTTTTTAATAGGATTTTTGTTTTGTAAGAATTTTCTAAATTAAATTTTTTTGCTTCATTAAGAAGGAATTTGTCTCGTAATGCTATTTTGATAACATTATTAATATCATTTTTATTCGGAATATTGTATATATTATTTAAAATATCATTGACAGTTAGCACTAATTTTCCGCATTGGGCTACAGCTGTATTTTGTAAGGAATGAGATATTACTTCTTCTGAGAGATGTATTTTATTGTTTAAAATATTATTGAGTACTTGTGCACCTTTAGAATATACATGGATTTTTTTCATACCGAGTTTTTCATTTATATAATCGTCTGCTAATTTATTTTCATATAATCTTTTCCATTTTTTATAGATTTTTATTTTTTTCCTTTGAAATTCATTTTCATCTATAATCGGATTATATCGCATATTTTCTAATTTTATTATGTAAAAATTTGCTAATGTTTTTATTGGTTTTGAGAACTGGCCTACTTTTAATGAATAAATAGTATCTTCTAATGTTTTATCAAAAGTTCCCCATGATAACCAATCAGATTCAAATTTGTATTTTTTGTTTAATAAAAAATATATTTTGTCAAAATCATTTACACGAACTATTTCTCGATATAAGGAATCTATTATTTGTTTCTTTTTTGCATATATAATTTTTACTTTATATTTTGCTTTACTTCTTATAAAATATTTACGTATAATGGAATCATTATATTCTGGAATTTTAGAGCTTATAATTTTTTCATAGAATTGTTCAATTATTATTTTGTTTTTCATAGAATTTATATAATATTTTTTTAGATTTAATATTGAATCTGGATTTTTATTTTTTTGATAAATTATTTTTTGTAGGAAAATTTTTTTTATAATTTTTTTTGTGGAATTAGAATCTGGTAAGAAATTTGAATAGAGTAAAGAATTATTAAACCAATAATTAAATTCTATTGAATCAATCTTTAAATCCTTATATTTGGCAATGTAGTTATGCTGTTGTGTGTTTTTAGAACATACTAAAAATAATATTATTAGAAATGTGAAGATTTTTTTTATTGATATTTTAGATATAAATGAGCTCTGCTTCATTTTGTACTGTATCTAAAATAACTATAGATGCCTTGCCGGTAAGTAAGCCACAACATTCACCAGGATTTATTAGCATCTGGTTTTGATTTTTTTGAATATCTATTTTATGAGTATGTCCATAGATTATATAGTCAAAATCTGAATGACCAAAAAGAGGTATTGCAATATGATCGTAGTGTGTTAAGAAAAATTTTTTATTATCTAATTGGAAAGTTGTTGCTCCATCAAAAATTTCACCAATTTCAGAGAATTTTTGTTTTATAAATACTTTTTCTCCTTCATTATTACCGAAAACACCAATTACTTTTTGGTTAAATTTTTTAAATATGTTTATAACAAATGGAGATACCAGATCCCCTGCGAAAATAATTTTTTCTGTATTATGTTGTTTAAATATTTCTAATGCTTTTTCTACATTTGATAAATTATCATGAGTATCAGATATTATTCCAATTTTCATAATATGTCCTCCTGTTATTTCCAATGGTTAGTAATTGGAAACCTTCTATCTTTGCCGTACGCTTTTTTTGTTATTTTTATACCGGGCGCTCCCTGTCTTCTTTTATATTCATTTTTTTGTATAAGTTTTACTACAAATTCTACAGTATTTTTTTCAAATCCCAGTTTTACAATTTCGTTAATAGATTTTTGTTTTTCTATATAGTACTGAATTATTTTATCTAATATTTCATAATCTGGTAAAGAATCTGAATCTTTTTGATCGGGTCTGAGTTCTGCAGAAGGAGGCTTAATTAAAATATTTTTTGGAATAATATCGAATCCGGCTAAATTGTTTCTATATTCTGCTAATTTATATACCATTGTTTTGGGAACATCTTTTAGAACAGCAAAGCCACCTACCATATCTCCGTATAGAGTGCAATATCCAGTGCTAAGTTCACTTTTATTACCTGTTGTGAGAACCAGATAACCAAATTTATTTGAAAATGCCATTACAATATTGCCTCTTATTCTTGCCTGTAAGTTTTCCTCTGTTATATCCATTGGTTTATCTTTAAAAAATGGCTGGAGTGTTTTTAAATATTCTTGATATATGAGGTTAATGTTTACATTGTGGAGAGTAAAACCTAAGTTTTTGGCGAGCTGGATAGAATCAGTAACGCTTCCTTTTGAAGAATACGGTCCAGGAAGAGTAATTCCAATAACATTATCTTTTCCTATGGCATCAACAGCAATTGCAGCAGTTAAGGCAGAATCGATACCCCCACTTATTCCTAATACAACTTTTTTAAAATAATTTTTATTGACATAATCTTTTAATCCTAAAACTAAAGCATTATAAATTTCTTCATATTCTCCCATTGGTTGATTTGTGTTTTCCACTATAAAATTTTCTTCATTAATTTCAATTATTCCATAATCTTCGTAGAATTGTTTTCCTCTATAAATAATATTGCCGTTATTATCTATAAATAGACTATAGCCATCAAAGACTAATTCATCTTGGCCACCAATTAAATTACAATAAGCTAACCATACATGATTGTTTTTACAGATTTGCTTAAATAATTCTTCGCGTTCGTTGCCTTTATTGTAATGGTATGGTGAAGCACTGATGTTTATAATGCCATCTGGTTTCTTTTTTTGCAGTATAGTATTTAACCATTTTTCTGGAGACCATATATCCTCACAGACAGTAATTAATATTTTGTTTCCTTTAACATTGATAAGAGAAATATTATCCCCTGGAGTGAAATATCGTTTTTCATCAAAAACGCCATAATTGGGTAGTAGATGTTTATGGTATATATCTAATATTTTTGAGTTGTTTGCAATATATGCACTATTGAATAATTTATTATTATCTAAATGAATACCGCCGTAAATACAGTAAAAATTATCTATAAAATTAGCTAAATCAAGTGCAAGTTTTGAGAAATGTTTATTAAATGAAGGAAAATTCAGTAAATCTTCAGGTGGATATCCAGTTGTGAATAATTCAGGAAAAATTATTATGTCAGGCTTTTTTATTTTTAGCTTGTTTATTGTTTCAATAAACAGATTTTGGTTATATTTATCATCTCCTACAATAGGATTTTTTTGAGCCAATATAATTTTTAATTTTTGTTTCATATGTAAATCCTTTATTTAGAGATATATTTTAAATAACTTTCTATAAATATATCAATATCGCCGTCCATAACTGCTTGAATATTTGTGTGTTCAGCTCCTGTTCTATGGTCTTTTGCCAATGTGTACGGCATGAATACATATGATCTTATCTGGCTACCCCATTCTATTTTTTTCTTTTCACCTGCTAATTCTTCTCTTTTTTTTCGTTCTTCTTCTAATTTTATTTGATATAATTTGGCTTTAAGAATTTTAAAGGCATTTTCTTTATTTTGATGTTGTGAACGTTCTGATTGACATTGTACAACAATACCTGTGGGTAAATGTGTTATTCTAACAGCAGAATCCGTTCTGTTGACATGTTGACCACCTGCTCCACTTGCTCTATAAGTATCGATTTTTATATCTTTTTCATTTATTTCTATTTCAATATTTTCATCAAGTTCTGGTAGAACAGAAACAGAAGCAAAAGAAGTATGTCTTCTTTTATTTGCATCAAAAGGAGAGATTCGTACTAATCTATGTACTCCAATTTCAGATTTCAGATATCCATAAGCATAAGGACCGATTATTTCCATAGTAACACTTTTGATTCCTGCTTCTTCCCCTGGCAAAAGGTCGAGAATATTAACTTTATAATTATTTTTTTCGCACCACCTTACATACATTCTCATTAACATTTGTGCCCAGTCATGAGATTCTGTACCACCTGCGCCGGGATGTATACTCAATATACAATTTTTATGATCTAATGGATTATTTAACAAACTTTTTATTTCCAACTTTTCTATTTCCTTAATTATATTCTGAATATTTTCTTCAACTTCTTTTATTAATTCTTCATCTTCTGCTTCTTTTGTGAGAGTATAAAGTTCTAATATGTTTTTAAACTCATCATCTATTTTGTTAAATTCCTGATAGATTTCTTTATTTGATTTTAATTCCTGTATTACTTGGTTAGCTTTTTCTTTATCATCCCAGAATTTTTGATCTGACATTTGTTTTTCTAATTCATCAATTTTATTTTTAATATCATCGATTTTAATAATTTTTTTTAGTTCTTTTAATTTGTTTTTGTATTTTTCGATATTTTGTTCAATTTCATAATTCATTTTTTTACTCCCGTGCTAATATACTTTCTATAATCAACAACAAAAATACAAGATACAATAAGTAGATTGAAATTTCTAAAGAAAAGATATTTGCATTTAATTTATTATTAATATCATCGATTTTTTCAATTTCAATAAAATCATCAAATATTTTATTATTATAATTAAGATTGGATATATTACGTGGTAAATTTACAGATAAGCCTCTTTTTTGATTATCAGAATATATAATATAATTTGCAGGTATCAGTTTAAAATTATCTATTTTCGCAAAGTTTATAGTAGTATTTTCATTTTTTATACTATCAGTTTGTGGAAAATCATTTTTAAAGAAAATATTTTTATACATTATATCTCTATTTTCTAATAGTTTTTGGCTATTATTTTGTATTGCATATTGTATAAGATTTTGCATAAAAGGAACAATTATTGGTTGATAAATAAGATTTGAAGCATATTCTTCAAAATTTGTAGTAAAAAATAAAATTTCTGATGTATTTGTTTTAAAAGATAAGAGGAATGGTTTGTTATCATTATAAAGGATATGGTTAATTGTAATATTTTTATCAGGAGTGAATAGATCAAGCCTTTTTAAAATTTTTGTATTTTGCCAGTAGATTTTGTTATCAATATCGTGAGTTATGTTTTTATTTATAAGCTGGGATATTGAATAATATTGGTTATTACTGAGATTCTCTATTTGTTCAATTTGAGCATTGATATTGAAAAAATTAAAGAATGTTTTATTCAGATTTATGATATTTGAGGTAATATTGGGTATTACAATAAATTTGTTTCCATTTTTGAGATAATTTTTTAGAGAATTTAGGAGATATGGTGGAAATGTTGTTAGCTGATTTAATATAATAGTATTATATTTTTCAAAAATTAGATCAGATATATTATTTATACTTTTTATTGTAGTTATAAATAGATTATTACTGTCTATTGGAGATATTGCTTTTTGTAATTGAAAATTTGTATTTGCAGAATCATATAAAATCAAAATTTTAAAATTGTCAGGAATACTTACATTAAAGTAATATTTGTTATCATCAATAAAATCATCATCAGGGATAGAAACAAAACATTTATGAAGTCCTTTTTCTTTTATTTCCAGATTAAATTTAACAATTTTTTTCTCATTAGCATTAAGGTTTGTAATTGTTTGATACCGTCTTTTTTTATCAATAAAAATATCTATATTTAAATCAGAAAAGTTTTCATTGCTATAATTTTTTATAATAGCTTTTACAGGTATAGTGCCTGATTGAGAGATCTGAGGATTTTCAATGATAACAGTATCAATATCAACATTATTTATGTTTTTTTTAAATGGTTTTATTATAGTTAGTTGTGTTTCTTGAAAATTTTTTCGAAAAGTTGTTATATCTTTTTTTTCGAGATTGGATTGATCTGTTGCTGTTATAATAAATATTTGCTTTAAAGGAAGTAAAGTTTTTGTTAAGTTTTTTGATATAAAATTGATTACATTTTTCCATTCAAATATTAGATCTGTAGTTTCAATAGAATTGAGTAATTCATTTAAAATTATTTTATTATCAGTTTTTTGTAGTTTTAGATTAGATGTTAGATTATCAATTGATATTATATAAAATACGCCATTGTTTTTAGGATTATTGATTATTTTAGATGCAATATTTTTTGATATGTTTATAATTTTCCCGTTTTGTGTATATGCTTTTGATGTAATAGAATTATCGATGATGATTGCATAAGATAATTTGCTTTGAGATAAATTATTAGTAAAAGAGAATGAGGTATTTTTTGTTTTAATAAGAGGTCGTGCAAATGCAAGTGTTATTAATAAGATTATTAGAGTTCTGATAATAAGAAGTAATATTTTTTTTAATTTAATTCTTTTTAACTGCCGTTGATTAATTTTTTTTATATATTCTAATGTACTATATTCAACAATATTTTTTTTATATTTATTTAAAAGATGTATTATTATTGGAATTGTTGATAAAATTAGGCCGGTAAGAAAGCTAAAGTTTATAAAATTCATATTTTTATCCTAATTTTTTACGTTTTTCTAAATAGTATAATAGCACTTTATCATAGGATTGATCAGTTGTAAATAGATTGTAATCAATATAATTATTTTCGAATTCTATTTTGTATTTATCAATAATTTTTTTGATAGTTTTTACGTATTCTTTTCTAATATGATGAGCTTGAGTATCTATTTTTTCATTTGTTTCTAAATCAATAAAACGTGTGTCTCTTTTGTAATTGAAATTTACTTCTTGAGGATCCAATATATGCATTACAATAACATCATGTTTACTATATCTGAAATTTTTTATTGATTGAATTACTTTATCTGGTTCTTCAAAAAGATCAGATATAAAAATTATTAAACTTCTTTTATGGATATTTGAGATTATTTTATTAAGAACTTGAAAAATATTTGTTTTTTTAGCTGGTTGAATATTATTTATTATTTTTAAAATATATTGTAGATGGCTTAATTTACTTTTGGGTGGAATGTTGTATATAATATCTTCATTAAAAGCAGTTATTCCTACAGCATCTTTTTGTTTTATTAATAAATAGGATAGGGCAGCAGCAATAGTTTTTGCGTATTCTAATTTTGTTATTGTCCCAGAAGTGAATTTCATAGAAGCACTTACATCTAATATTATATATGCTCGAAGATTAGTTTCCTCTTCAAATTCTTTTATATAATATTTATTTGTTCTTGCAAAGACCTTCCAATCAATATTTTTGATGGGATCGCCGGGATTATAGGGTCTATGTTCTGCAAATTCAACACTAAAGCCATGATAAGGACTATTATGAAGCCCTATCAAAAAACCTTCTATAACTTGTTTCGCTTTTAGTTCTATGTTTTGTAATTTAGTAATAATTTCTGGATTTAAATAATCTTTAATAATATTACTCATTATTTTTCCTTTTTTCTTAATTAATAAAAAATTATAGAAATAGCAATATAATTTTTTTTATTCTACAATATTGGTAAGTTTTCCTATATTTTCGATTTCTATAGTTATAGTATCACCTTTTTGCATCGGTCCTATACCAGGAGGTGTGCCAGTAGATATAATATCTCCTGGAAGTAAAGTCATAATATTTGATATAAATGATACAAGTTGTTTATGATTGAATATGAAATTATTTGTGTTTGAATGTTGTTTTAGTTCATTATTTTGATATAGTTTTATTTCCAGATTATCGGGATTTATGCCTTGTACAATACATGGGCCAATTGGAGCGAATGTATCAAATGATTTTGCTCTTGTCCATTGTTGATCTTTAAATTGTAAATCTCGAGCAGTAACATCATTTAAACAAGTATATCCTAATATATAATCATCAATTTGCTCTTCAGGTACCTTATAACATTTCTTTTTAATAACTATTGCAAGTTCAGCTTCATAATCAACTCTATTACTACTTTCAGGAAGTCTTATTTTTTCATTAGGTCCAATAACTGCTGTAGAAGGTTTTATGAAAATTAGTGGTTCTTCTGGAATTTTCATATTAACTTCTTTAGCATGGTCTATGTAGTTGAGCCCTATACATACGATTTTTGTAGGTATTATTGGGGCAAGAATTTCATATTTTTCCAAATCAATTCTTTCTTTTTTGATAATCTTATCTGTGAAAAAATCCATGTTTGTTATATAGTGATTTTTGTCATCTTCTGTCACACAATAAAAATAAGTATTTTTATTTCTTAATTTATAAAATTTTCTCATTCTAACTCCTTTTTTATTGAATATAATATTGATTGTGATTTTTGTCAAACTGAAAAATGATTTTTGAAGATGTGTAAAGTAGCTTCTTTTAACTTCCTGTGCAAACAATAACAAAATGGAGTTTATGTAAATTATAAAGCTATATCAAGATCCAATTTGATTTATAACTATTTGATTTGGATAGGAGATAAGTATTGCGTTTTGTTATAAAGTGATGGAATAATGTGGTATTGATTATATGATAATTGTAATACGGTCTTTGTTGCAGTCAGTACTACAACTTTTTTTCAAAATATTAGCAAATTGTGTTCCTGTAGATAGTGGAAAACCTATAGGTATTTCAGAAATTGAGTCCGTGATTATTGTTCGGTGTATCCCACTTGCAGTAAAGATGATGCAACATTTGAGAAAATCTTACATAATTTGGCTAAATAAGATATTGTATTGTTTTTTGTTAATTTATTAGAGATTGATTTATGGATATTTTTTATGTAATATGAACAAAATGTATTAATTAAATTTTAAAAAGGTGAAATTTAGAGATGAGATATATGAAATTAGATTTTAAGAAAATTCAAGAGCTTTCAGATGATGAGATAATGTGTTATTGCCACAAAGGAGATATTGTAAAAGCTATTGAAAAAGGTGCATCTACTTTGGAAAAATTGCAAAATATGACTAATGCAGGGACTAGTAATAATTGCAAAGAGTTAAATCCCAATAAGCGATGCTGCCATCCTGAACTGAAAACATTAATTGAAATTTATGGAAAATTAGAAAATGAATACAATTATTGTTGTTGTAAATATTGAAATCAGTGTAAATGCTTTTTATAAAATTTAATTTAAATATTTATATAATACATTCAGTATAAATATTATCAAACTTGAATTGACTTGTATTATGTTCCTTGGATATGAAGTTTTAATACTTGATAAAAAAATGGAAAAGTTTTATATTAAGAATTATTTTTTACCCCAAATTAATAAAATATTAAGAATATAAAATATAATTATTTAGAGAAGAATATAGAATCTCACTAATTACTATTGATTAGTGAGATTCTGTAAAATACGAAAATTTTGTTTAAATAATATAATCTATTGCTGCTCTTTCCGTTGTGATTTCATTAATAAATCCAACAACTTTTTTGTGTTCAGGATGGATCCTATAAGTATTTAAATCATCAAAATTATTAAATTCAGTAATTAATATAATGTCATATCCATTATTGCCTGCTTCTTCGGCTTTTATTCCTACTTCCATAGATTTTATTTCATGAATTTTTACTTTTAAGGATAATAATTTTTCTTTCATTAGTTTTGCATTTTTGCATTTTGAATTGCCCATAGCTTCGTCTTTTAGTTTCCACATTACAATGTGTTTTAGCATATTTGACAAACTCCTTTATTTATAGAATAATGAATTAAAAATAAATTTATATGTTGCATGAGTAGAGGCTCTAAATTGAGGATTAAATCCCATTAAAATAAAATGTCCTTTACCTTTGCTAACTGTTATAAATACACTTTTATTTCCTAATAGATTAAGTTTTTCTCCATAGCCACTAACCAGAATATTTTTTTCAGGAAATATGCCAATAACATTTCTATCTGTATCAAAATATGGGATAGAGGTTGTAAATACCCCATCAGCTCTATAAAATACATTCACTATATTATCAACCCCATATACGAGTTTGTTTCTTTTAATGAGTTTCATTTTTAGTAATGCACCGGGGACAAATAATCCTTGTTTTTTTAACATAGATGATATTTCAGAATATGGTAATTTTATTTCTTCTTTACCAATTTTTATATTTTTTGAGAAGAGTTCGGCTGATTTTCCCCAGCTTACAATAATACCTCCATTTTCGACAAACTTTATAAGGTTATTTAATCCTTTTTCACCCATGCCCTTAATTAATTGAGGAGGATATTTAGGAATATAATATTTCCCGTTATTAGATTGGTATTTGCCATAGAGAAGTAGATCTCTTCTTGAATTAGGGAGTACTATAACATCATATTTGTTAAGATTTGCATTTACAAGGTCTACTGGTTTATAAGTATCATATTTTATATTGTAATTATCGAATATAAATCTTGTCCATCCTGCATCCATATCATGAAAAATAGTTTCTATTAAAGCAATTTTAGGATAAGTTAGCTGTTCATATTGTTTGTTTAATTTTAGATTTTTTAAAGGAGTTATATCAACATAGCAGTTTTTAGAAATGTATTCTAATAATTTTTTATTGGGTGCTTTAATAATAAAATCACCGGTTTTTATATTTCTGTAGACTTGAAAATTTTTATTTAGAGCAAAGAATATTGCTTTATATGAACCGTTATTTGATGATGGCAATAAAATAAAAGGAGAAGTTTCAGGAGGTTGAGTTAAAAGATCTGAAATTTTAAAATTAGAATATGAATTTGTGAAGTTTTCAGGATTGTGATTTATAGAGTAGTACTTGATGCCATTTTGTAGAGGCACTGACCAGGATGTAATGTCATAAGGTTTGATTATTTTCCCGTTTGGGGTATAATGTCTTACTGGATATTCTTGAGGTTCAATGATTTCTTTTATAAAGCTTCTGAATGGCTGAGCCATTGGAATTATAATGTCTCCTTCTTGGAATAAAGTATCATTAAAATTTATATCTTTGTTTAATTTATAAAAAGATACACCATGTTGGTTTAATAGATGTAAGAAATTGATAAGTTCGCTTTTATCCTTTTGTTTTTGTGGAAAAATATAGAAATATGGAGCTTGTTTTGTACCCCTATTGACTTCTTTTTTACAAAGAGTATTTCTGAATTTTAATATTTCCTTTTTTCTTGTATAGCAAGTTTTTAAAATGGAGTAAGTTGAAGCCCATTCATAGGTTACTATATCAGATAATCTCCACCAGCCGCCTTTCCATGGGAGAGGCATATTGATACTTTTTTTATATTCGGCAAGCCCTTTACCACCAACGGATAGTTCATTCTCTTCTATAAAAACAGGAGTTGCATATTTAGCACTTGCTGCTTCGGTAAGCATTGCAATAACGCCTTTCCACATACATGTTTCTGTGGAGCCTGGCCAGTAATCATCAAAAAGGTAATGTTGACATACTCCTGTAAGTCCCATTGCTGTCATATCTTTTACCATATTTGAACCAAATACCCATGACCAGTTCCATATAGTTTCATCAATATTTTCTGCAATTGGATCATGCATTGGAGGGACGAAATATCTTGGCCCTGTCATCCCCATCTGATGTTTTTCTATCATGACCTGAGGAAACCATTCTTTGCTCCATATGTTAGAAATTGCTTTTGTCTCTTTTTGTGTTAAGGTAACAAAATCTCTATTGTCGTCATGGCCAACGTATTTGTGATAGAGTCCGGGCATAGAGCATCCGTCGTATTTTGTATTTCTATATTTGTAATAATGCTCCACAATCATATCCATGCCATCTGGATTATGACAAGGTACCATCATGTAAACAACATTATCGAGAATATTCAATGTTAATTGAGAAGTATCTGTTAATAGTTTATATGCAATAATTGGTGCTGCTTGAGATGGTCCAACTTCATTGGAATGCATTGATAATGTTGCTATAAAAAACACTTTGCCTTTTTTTATATATTTATTTAATTCATCCTCTGAAAGATTAAAATTTAATGCCAATTCTCTATTGATTTTTTTTAGTTCATCTAAGTTTTTTATATTTTTTTCAGATGAAATAAAAGCAATATAAAGAGATCTTCCCAGAGTGCTTTGTCCAATTTCCAATAGTTTGATTTTATCAGAATTTTTTTCTAATAATTTTAAATAATCAATCAATTGCTCATAATTGATAAGGTTTTTATCAGAACCAGGTGTAAATCCGAAAAATTTTTCAGGGGTAGTGATATTTTGAGCATATATTGAAGATGATATTAAAAGTAATATTAAAATTAATTTAATTGATTTCATATTATAACTCCTTATTCAACTGGCAATGGTTTACAAGCTCCTTTTGCTTTATTATCATTTAAGAGATAATGCTTGAACCATTCAAATTCTCTTGTTAAATAATCAAGATAGTGAGAAGGAATGCTAATGCCGTGTGGTTCATTTGGGTACAGAACGAGCCTTGAAGGGACATTGTTTAATTGTAAGTATGTAAACATTTCTATTGCCTGTCTTGGATCTACTGCTTGATCTGCTAAACCATGGATAATTAGAGTAGGAGTTTTAATTTTAGCAGCTCGTGAGGCGGGGGAGTCCTCCCATAATTTTTGAAGAGATTTATTATATGCTCTATCATAAGAATCTATTAACAGTTGGGGATTATTTTGACCGAAAGCAGAGGCCATGTTCCATAATCCAGCAATGGAAACAGCTGCTTTAAATCTTGTGGTTCTTGATATTACATTATTGGTAGAAAATCCGCCATAAGAGTATCCTGTAAATCCCATTCGTTCAGGGTCAATTATATTTTTTTCTATTAAGTAATCAACAGCATTCATAAGGTCTTCATAATCTTTTACTCCAAATCCATTATAGCAAGCTTGTAGTGCTTTTTCCCCATAGCCTGTCCCACCTCTTGGGTTAATTATGCATACAGCAAAGCCATGTTGTGCAAAAACCTGCCATGGATATCTTCCAGTCCATGCATTACCATATCTATAGTATGGGCCGCCATGCATTTCTATAATTGCTGGGTATTTCCCTTCCATTTTTTCAGCAGGTAGGAATAAAAATCCATCATATTCAAAACCATCTTTTGCTTTGAATGTAATTTTTTGAGGTTTAACCATGTCATAATCTTTTATTAGAAATGATAAATCATAGATTTTTTTCATTTTATGATTTTTTAAATTAATAGTATAATAAATGCCAGGATTATCTAAAAATGATTCTTTTACAATGCCCTTATTACCTGTGAATGTAATTCCAGCCAGATTTCCTTTAAATTTTGTAATATTGGTAATTTTTTTTGTTTTGATATTTACTTTATATAGATCCATTGTTGTCTTATAAGCTGCTACAAAATATATATTTTTGCTATCTGCACTCCATTTCAGCGGGAATGTTGGAGTACTCATAGGTCCGCCAATAGTTGCCTGGCATTTTTCAGTTAAATTTTTTATTTTACCAGTTTTTATATCTAATACAAAAATATCTTTCATATTTTGATAAGCTCGTCTTTCTTCTTTTCTATCAGCATAAAATGCAATTTTTTTATTATCAGGAGAGAAGATAGCATAAGAATTATGTCTATTAGGAAATCCTATTTTTTCGAATTTTTTTGTTTTTATATCGTATATACCAATTTTTTGATCTTCATCAACTAATGAAGAGAATCGAGGATTATATGTTATAGCAATTTTATTTAAATCTTTTGAAAAACTTGCATAATAAACATAAAATGGGGGTTTGGTTATCATTACAGGTTCTTTGCCTTTTTCTATTAACCATAGTTGTGGATATTCTTCTGGATTTTCGATTCTATCGTATACTATCCAGTCTTGTTTTTTATCTTTTTTTTCTTTTTTTTCAGGCGTAGCTAAAATTAATATTTTAGATTCATCATCTGATATAAAATACCCACTAATTCCTTGTTTGAAATTTGTTAATTTACATGGTTCTGCACCATCGAATTTATTAACATATAGTTGAGGACTTCCAGATCTTGAGGATATGAAGTATAAATTTCCTGATTTTGCGAAATGAGGACTATAGCTTGATTTATTTCCTTTTGTTAATTGATATATTTTTTTTGTTTTTAGATTTTTTACCCATAATTGGGTGATATTTTTATTTTCATCAAAATTTTTTATGCTTTTTGTAAATACCATTAGATTAGCATCTGGAGATAATACACCACTTCCATATCCTGGAATATTCAAAAAATCTTTGATTGTCATAGGTCTGGTAAATACCGTTATATTAAATAATAAAAAGATAAAGAAAATTGATAATTTTTTCATAGCTTGTCCTCCTGTTAGTATGTTAAGTTAATTAAGTAAATTAAAGCTTTATTTTTATAAATTTTTTCTTTTTGATTAGTTGGTTTGAGAAATCGTATACTTCTAAATGTAAGTATTGCTTCAGGTATTTTATAATTTCTGGAATAGGCAATACCTAAGTAATACAGTACCTCAATATCTTTTGGAAATATTTTTTTCGCTTTTAATAAAATTTTTAAAGCATCTTTGTTACCCTGCGATTTTAAACCAAGTAATTTTAGGAATAGCTTGGGATATTCTTGTAATTGAAAATGCCATTCTGCTAATAAAATATATGTATCTTTTATTGTAGAATCGACTGTTAATAGGCTATCTAAAATAATCTTAGCTTTTTTTAAAAATTTTTTTCTTGTGAAAATATTTTTTCCTTGATCTATTAGAGTATTTATTTTAGCATAGGCTAACTTAAGTTTTATATCATCAGGGTATTTAGAAAGTAGTTTTTTTAGTATAGGGAGCTTTTGTTCAGTTACGATTTTGTTTGTTTCATAGTCTCCGGGAGTAGCAACATTATAAAAGCATATTATTTGTTTATAGTAATCTTCTAATGATATTTTTGAAGAATCTGTTTTTTCGAAATATAAATTGAAATATTTAAGGGCATTGTACCATTCCTTTTGTTTAAAAAACATATTAGCTTTTTTATATATTACCTCAAGTAGTACACTATCAACATTGTATTTATAAACTACTGTTTTGTATATAGAATCAGGGACAAAATTATAAGTAGTATCGATTTTTGCAGTGTCAATTTTTATAGAATCATTTTTTAGAATGGTGTCATTTGTTTGAACTTTTGTTTGTCCAAAAATCATTATAGGAGTAAGTATAATAAAAATTAGCCATTTAATAAAGTGATAACCCACAGTCAACATTAATGACCTCCCCTGTAATAGCAGTATTATTTAATAAAAATTCGATAGTTTGTATTATTTCTTCTATTTTTACATTTCTTTTTATAATGTTTTTTTGTAATAACTTATTGTCAACTTCTTTAACAAATCCAGGCGATATTCCATTTACCCGTATATATTCTCCCGAAATTTTCGCAAGATTTAATGTAAAAGTTTTAAGAGCATTTTTTGACAAAGAATAAGGTATTATATTTTTGACAAGTCTGTCTGCATAGATGTCTATAATATTTATTATCAAACCTTCATTGTTTTTAGAAAAAATATTTTGTTTTATAAAGGTTTGTGATAATAACATTGGAGCAAAAAGATTGATATTAAAAATATTTTGCAGCGATGCTAAATCCCAGGTAGAGATTGGAGATTTTTGAAATATAGATGCATTATTAATCAATATATGAATATCTTTTTTAAAAACCTGATTAATAAAATTGTTTAGCGATTCTGAGTTTGAAAAATCGGCTTGAATCAATTCATAAGAGCCGTTTAATTTTAAAACCGGTTTTTTAGAATGATAATGTATTATTACATGGTACTGTTTTGCTATAAAAAATTCTGTAATATGATGTCCTATAAAACTTAATCCACCCGTTATTAAAACAGTTTGCATTTTATTGCATTTTTAATATTTAAAACAACTTCCACCGATAAACTCTCGTAAAATAGAGTTTGCCGGAATATATTTTCTATCAATAGGTTTAAATATTGATAGAAAGTTTAGCAGTCTGTATGCCACTTTATATTCTTCAGATCCCCATGGAACTTCATTGAGATATTTTTCAGCTTCTTCTTTTAAAACAGATAATTCAAAATGATGGGCGGAATTAAAAAATACATCAGCATTTTCCTGATATGGAAAAATATATTTTTCTTCTCCTTTTCTTACTGATGGCCATTGCTTAATTGTTTCAGCAGCATTGTAATTTCGATATTTATAATCTCTCACAATTCTTCTCAACAATCTATTATCACTGGATGGAATTCTGTTATAATCATCTATTGCAATAGGAGTAAGAGCACTTACATATATTTTAAATTTTAGGTTATCATCAATTTTTTTAGTTAATAAAGGATTTAAACCGTGTATGCCTTCTATTATAATTGGTTGATATTCATCTATTCTTAGAGTTATTCCTTTTTCTTTTCGTTTGCCGATTTCAAAATCGTATAGTGGGGCTTCTATTTCATTTCCATCAATCAATTCAGTAAGATGCTCATTTAATAATTTTATATCAAGAGCCATTATATTTTCAAAATCATAATTTCCATTTTCATCTTTTGGAGTTTTTTCTCTATCAATATAATAGTTATCGAGACTTATGAAAATAGGGTTAAGTCCATTTATTTTTAGGTGAATTGCAAGTCTTTTAGTAAATGTGGTTTTTCCAGAAGAAGAGGGCCCTGCAATTAATATTAATCTGATTTTTCTTTTATCGTATTCGTTTTTTATTTCATCCGCTATTTGAGCAATTTTTTTCTCATGTAAACTTTCACAGATATTCACAACTTCTTGAGTTTTATTATGTAATATAATATCGTTTAATCTTCTCACATTGTTTACTTCTATAATCCTTCCCCATTTTTTACTTTCTATGAATGTTTTAAATAGTTTTTCTCTTTTTCCAATCTGAATTAATAGTTCATTTTTATTTGCTTTGCCACTAAAGCATAATAGAAATCCTTTATCATATTTTTTGAGCCAGAAATCTTTTATATAACCTGCATCCGGTAGGAGAGGGGAAAAGTCGATATCTTTATAAGGGCCAGAAGAATAAACAGCTATATATTCCTTATTCATCTGTTCTATTAATTTTGCTTTATTATAAAAGCCTCTTTTTTCAAAATATTCTATTGCCTGTTTTTTACTAAAAGTGAAATGTTCAAATTCTTCTTCTTTTTTGATATATTCTCGCATTTTTAGAGCAATTTGTCTTAATAGATTTTCTGTTACAGGAATATCTGTATAAAAATCATAATAATAAGTATCTCCTAAAGCTGTCCCTTGAACAATCCTTGAATTTCTAAATAATTCAAAAATCACTCTATGAAGTAGAAAACATAAGCTTTTCCTATAAATTATTTTTCCTATTTCGTCAGAATGTCTTATTAATTGAACATCTAAATCATCTGATGTAACTTTAAAATTTAAAGATACAGGATCATTATTAATATAGCATGCGTATATTGATTTTTTTTCTTTCTCAAAATTTGTTTCGATAAATTGTTTTATACTTTGCCATTTTTGAATTTTATATGGTTTGCCATCAACTGTTATTTTTAACATAGACATAATTTACTCCAAGTTTTTTCGTTTACTAATGTCTTTTCTATAATGCATATTTTCAAAATGTATTTTTTTAATTTCATTATAAACAGCATTATATGCTTCTTCTAATGAATTTTTTACTGCAGTAATACCCAGTACTCGCCCGCCATTTGTTAAAAGATTATTTTGAAGATCTTTTTTTGTTCCAGCATGGAAAACTATTATATCGGGATCTGTTATTTTATCTAAGCCAGTTATTTTTTTATTTTTTTCATAGACTCCAGGATAGCCACCTGATGCTAATATTACTATAATTGCAGATTTGTCAGTATGATTCTCAATTGTAATGTTACTTAAATTATCATTACATACAGCTTCCACAATATCTATTAAATCTGTTTTCAGAAGTGGTAATACTACCTGTGTTTCTGGATCTCCCATTCGACAATTGAATTCTATTACTTTAGGTCCATCATTTGTCATCATAAGTCCGGCATATAATACTCCCTTATATTCTATTTTTTCTTTTTTAAATCCTTCTATAGTCGGAGAAATTATTTTTTCTTTTATTGTTTGGATATCCTTTTCTTTTATAAAAGGAACAGGAGCAAAAGCTCCCATACCACCTGTATTTGGTCCTTTATCTCCATCAAATACTTGTTTATGGTCTTGTGAAGGTAATAATAATTGGAAAGAATTTCCATCAGTTATTGCAAGAATCGATAGCTCTTCTCCCTGGAGGAGCTCTTCTACTACTATTTTTTTTCCTGAACCAGAAAATATATCTTTTATCATAAATTTTTCGATTATAGTTTTGGCTTCTTCGAAGGATTTTACAATAACAGCGCCTTTTCCAGCAGCAAGCCCATCTGCTTTTATTACAACTGGATATTGGGTATTTTTTAGAAAATCTATTGCAGAATCAGGATTTGAGAATGTATTAAAGTCTGCTGTAGGAATATTATATTTTTTCATAAAATTTTTTGCAAAAATTTTACTTGATTCGATTTGTGCTCCTTCTTTTGTTGGCCCAAATATTCTTAAATTTTTTGATTTAAAAAAATTAACAATTCCCAAAGCAAGAGGCTGTTCAGGACCTACTATTGTATAATCAATATTATTGTGCTGTACAAAATCTGCAAGAAAAGGGAAATCTGTTTTTGATAGAGATATAGGCTCTGCAATTTCATTAATTCCAGGATTTCCATTGTCTGTGACAAATATTTTTTCTATTTTAGGAGATTGTTTTAGCTTCCATATAATTGCATGTTCTCTTCCTCCATTACCAATTACTAATACTTTCATAAGATTAAGCTCCTTTTATTTTTTCTTTTAATGTACATATCATACATATATTTGATACCGTTGGTTCACCGCAAATTTGACAGTTTTGTAGATCAGGTAATTTTGTGTGGTTTGTAAAATATTGTGAAAAATAGTCAAAATGTTCAAGATATCCATTGTAAAAGTTTAATTTAGTACTTGGAAAATTTTTTTCAATATTATTCATAATATTCCCGAAAAAATCTAATTTAGATTTGGTAGAATATGGGCATTCTGTTGATATAAATGGTAATTCATAGGCTTGTGTATAATATAAGACTTCAATATTTCTTACATGAAATAATGGTTTTACTTTTCTTAAGAAATTATTCCTTTCTTTTAAAACAGGGTATTTGCGTCCTAAATATTTTATATTCCATGTCAATATATTATGAAGTAATGTAGATACTTCATCATCTAAATTATGACCGGTAGCAATAATATTGCATCCTATATCCTTACTTAATTTATTAAAGTAGTATCTTTTTACAGCTCCACAGAATGAGCATGGTGGACGTTTTGTATATTCCAAAGCTTTCGGCAATGATGCTCCGATTAATTTTTTTAATGAGTATATTTTTATAGGTATTTGAGTTTTTTCATGGAATTCTAAAATTTTTTCTTTTGTTTTTGTACTAAAATTTTCTATACCCAAATCAATATGGAAACCTATTACATTATACCCAAGTTTATGTAAAACATATAATAAACTAATAGAATCTTTGCCACCAGATAATGCTACTGCAATTTTATCCTCTTTATTAAACATATTATATTTTTTTATATGATATAAAACTCTTTTCTCAAACCACGATTTATAATGTTCTTTGCACAATTTTAAATTATGAAATGGCAGATTATAAATACCATTTTCAATATTGATTCCTTTACTTTTACATATATTACACTTCAAAATATTCTCCTGTTATAAGGAATATAATAATCGTTTTTTAAATGGTCAATAATTAAAAATTAGTTTCGGGTTTTCTCTACGAAATTTTCAATATCTTTAGATTTTCCTAATACGAGTAGTCTATCCATTTTTTCGAATTTATAATCGGGGGCGGGTGCAATAATTGTTTCAAGGATTTTCCCGTTTTCATTAACTTTTTTTATTCCTATGATATATACATTAAAATTTGACCTAATTCTTGTTTCAATAAGTGTTTTATAAATGAACTTTTGAGGGACAGGGAGCTCAATTAATGAAGTATCATTTGAGAGATAGAAGTGCTCTACTAAATCAGGAGTTGTCAATTGCTTTACAAGTCTTTCTGCTCTATCTTTTTCAGGAAAAACAATCATATCAGCACCAATTAAATCAATAGCCATTGCTTTTTCATCAGTATCTACTTGTACAATTATCTTTTCCACATTTGTGTGTTTTTTTATATAAGTTGTCAGCAAAACTTCCACATCAAATGAATGACGCATACATATAATAGCAATATCCACATTTAGGATGCCTAACTTTTCTAATAGTTCAAAATCTGTGAGATCTGCACATATAGCTTTAGAAACATTGGGCGCAATTTTTGATATTAATTTATCATTTTTGTCCACAGCAATTACAGTATTGCCAGCATTGAATAGAGAAACTGCTGTTCTGAAACCAAATCTGCTTAATCCTAATATAGCATAAGATTGAATTTTCATTTTAGGTACTCCTTTTAACCAACTAATATATCAGCCTCTGGATATTGGTAATTAAGAGGAGGCTTTTCTCCAATTAATGAAGTAATAAGAACTAATGGACCTATTTTGCCTGCAAACATATTAATCATGAGTATATATAAACTTTTTGAAGATAGAGTGCTCGTTATTCCTGTCGATAAGCCCACAGTACTCATAGCACTGATTGTTTCAAATAAATAAGATATAAAATTATTATTAGCACTACTGTATGAACGGAACCCAGCTTCAAATGTTTCAATTGTTATCACAGAAAAAAATAATATTGATAGGTACATAATTAAAACACCAATGCTTTTTGCAGCATATTTTGACGGAATAGATCTATCAAGTAATTCTATTTTTTTTCTATTTTTCAGATATCCTCTGATTATCCCAAATATTATCGCTAAAGATGTTGTTTTAATTCCACCACCAGTAGAACCAGGTGATGCTCCCACTATCATTAAAAACATTAAAAATATTAATGACATATTTGTTAGATCTTTTATAAGTATTGTATTAAATCCTGCGGTACGAGATGTTACTGATAAAAATAATGAACTTAATACTTTTTGGAAAAAAGTTATATTATGATTTTTTTGAGGCTCCATTGTCAAAAAAAAGATAAAACCACTTAAAATTAAAAGACTTGAAGTATAAATCACAATTTTTGAATTAATCGCTAATTTCCACGGTTTTTTTAGAATAAAATTTTTTAGAAGATAGTATAAATCAATCAAAACAACAAAGCCAAGCCCACCACATATTATTAATATTATAAGAGTTATATTAATTAAAAAATTTCCTGTATATTGGTTAAAACTCGTAGAAAATAATGAAAAACCAGCATTACAAAAAGCAGAAATTGAGTGGAATACACTATACCAGATCGCTTTTTTTAGAGGGAAATCTCTTATAAAACCAATAAAGAGTGCGATAGCTCCAATAATTTCTATAAAAAATGTCATTAAAACAGTTTTTATTAATATATTAACTGGATTTATATTTTCAGAATCTCCTATAATTTCCCTTATAATGACTATTCCCTGTACATCTATTTTTTTTCGTATAGTGAGGAAAATCCAGTTTGAAAATGTTAATATTCCTAAGCCTCCAAATTGTATTAATAAGAGTACTATTAATTGCCCTGTAAAATTTAAATTTTTTGATAAGTCTATAACAGATAGCCCTGTTACACTTACAGCACTAACAGAAGTAAATAGAGCAGAAGTAATAGTGGAATATTTCAAATTTCCTCTAAAACCATTTAGTATAAGCAACAAACATCCTGTGCCAATTAAAATAATAAATGTAGAAATAGTCTTTACTATAAGTTTATTCCTCATAGGCTATAATTTTAGTAATTAATTATCTAAAAATCAAGAAATATTTTAGATGATGGGGTTAATACATATTTTGATTTATTATTGTAAAGAGTTGGTCATTGTTGCATAAGTATCGTAGTCATCATTAGTTGTAATTGTGACTTTTATAATGTCTCCAATTTTAAGTTTTTTATCTGATTTTATGTAAGTAATGCCATCAATTTCAGGGGCATCTATATAAGTTCTTCCTATAAAATTGTATTTTTTAGATGATGGATTTTTTTCTTCAATAATAGCGTCAAGAGTTTTATTTGTAAATTTTTTATGGATATTTTTTGAAATTTCCTGCTGAGTTCCCATTAGAATTGCTATTCTTTCCTCAGCTTTTTGTTTTTTAACGTGAGTAGCTCTTAGATTTGTTGCTAATGTTCCTTTTTGAGGCTGGTATATAAAGCTCCCTAATTTCTCAAAAGGGTATTTCTGGATAAACTCTAAAAGCTCCTCAAATCTTTTATCGGTTTCTCCTGGAAATCCAAGAATTACTGTAGTCCTTAAGATAGCATCTGGAATATGTTGTCTTATATACGAGTAAAGATTAATTAAATTTTCCTTAGTATAATTTCTATTCATATATTTTAGTATTGTATTATTGCAATGTTGTATTGGCATATCAAAATAATTCAGGATATTAGGGCTATCTTTTATTAAATCTATTAATTCATAATCAATAAATTCAGGATTTGTATATAAAATTCTAATCCATTTTTTATGTTCTAATTTATTTATTTTTTTTATTAATGTTTTAAGATTTGTTCCAATATCTCTGCCATAAGCGGTAGTATCCTGAGCAATTAATATTATTTCTTTTATGTCTGGATTTTTTATTTTTTCTTTTAATTCATTTATAATACTTTCAATAGTTCTACTTTTTTGTTTTCCTCTGATCGAAGGTATAATACAATAGCTACAATTATTACTGCATCCCTCTGATATTTTTAAATAGTAATAGTGTTTGGGGACTATGTAATGATCTTCTAAAATATTGCTGTAATTCATTGAATTAATTAGATTTTTTATCAAATGCTGTTCTTGGATATAATAGAAATAATCTACTTCAGGAAGTAAGGATTTTAATTTTTCTCTTCCAAATCTATTTACAAGACAACCGGTGACAATAAGTTTTTTATTTTCCTGAGCATATTCCAATATAGTATTTATAGATTCTGATATAGCATCGTCAATAAAGGCGCATGTGTTTATAATTACAAAATCAGCTTTTTTAAGATTATCAGTAGGGGGGATTCCTATATTTTTTATTATATTTTCACTATCTACAATATTTTTAGGACATCCTAATGTATCAATAAAATAATTGTAATCTGTCAATACCCTCTCCTTCTCTTACAATTACTGGTTCTTCTTGAGTTAGATCAACAACTGTGCCCTGAATATTATGCAGTTCTCCATCATCTATTATTATATCCAGATATTGACGAAATTTTTTTTCTATTTCGTAGGGATCTGAAATATTACTTCCCTTTTCATCAGTTACACTTGTAGTAATCAGTGGACAATTTAATTCTTTAACAATTTCAATTGCTATATAGTTATTTGGTATTCTTATTCCTATTGTTTTTTTATTTTTTCGGAATAATGCAGAAGGCAAACTTTTTTTTGCAGGGAGAATAAATGTATAAGGCCCCGGTAAATTATTTTTTAAAATTAGAAAATTTCTATTATTAACAATTGCATATTTACTAATTTCCTGTAAAGAACTAACTATTATGCTATACTCTTTTGGTTTGTTTTCTTTAGTATGCTTTATTTTATTTAATAGTGACACAGCTTTGGGAGACTCAGCAGAGCAGCCTATTGCATATAATGTATCTGTGGGGTATGATATTATCCCATCGTTTTGTAAAATTTGTACTATTCTTTGAATTTGTTTTAAAGAAGGATATAATGAAGATAATTTAAGAATCATTAGAAATTTTCTCCTTGATTTTCTAATAATTGTTCAATGGGTACTTTTTTAAAGAATTTTGCAGGTGTACCTGCCCATATTTCTCTTTGCGGTATGTCATGAGTTACGATACTACCAGCAGCAACTACTCCATCTTCAAATATTGTAATTCCTGGCAAAATAGTGGAATTTGCACCTACTCTTCCACCTTTTTTTATTGTGACTCCTTTAAAATATTTCTTTCGTTTTTCTGTTCTTCCCATAAAATTATCATTTGTTGTTGTAACCATTGGCGCTATAAAAACATAATCTTCTATAGTAGATAAAGCTGTTATATAACAACCAAGCTCTAACTTAACTTTTTTACCGATGGAGACATTATTTTCTATTGATACACCTTTGCCAACAATGGTAAGTTCTCCTATTGCTACATTTTCTCTAATAGATGCAGCATCAGCTATTAAACAACTATCATCAATTTTAGTACCAGCATATATTATAACTGAAGTGCCAATAATTACTTCATTTCCAATTATCGGAGGGGGGTATATCCCACCTTTTGAAATAGCAGATCTTTTTGATTTCATAGGTTGCTTGCCAATAACAGTATTGTCATCAATTCTAACATTATTTCCTATCTTAGTTCCTTTATAAATTATAACATTATGTCCTATTTTACAATTTTTACCAATTTTTACATCTTCTTCAACGATAGTATTGAGTCCAATTTGAGTTCCTTCTCCAATAATAGCGGTTTCAGATATATAATTCATATTCTATCTCCTTTTTAATAATTATGTTTAATATATAAAAAAAAAGTGCCCTGTCAATTATTTAAAAAATTTTTTATGGAAAAAAATGAGACATGATACCTCTTGTATTAGAAAAATATATTTATAATTTGAAAAAACTAAACAAATAAAAACAAGGAGGAAATAAATGCGAAAATTATTGTTAGTATTTCTGTTTTTGTATATTTCTTTATATTCCCATAAACTTTTTTTGCCAAGGAACAGCTTTTTAAAGAAAATTGGCTTGAAGTTAAGAAAAAAGTAAGAATATATAAATCCTATAATTTGAGAAGAAGAAGAGGATATTTACAACCTGGAAATTACAAATATGTTGCAATAGGTGCAAATTATTATCAGCTTGATGATTCCACTTATATTAAAAAGTCAAAAAATATAAAAGAATATAAAGTTTTATATAAACCCGAAGGTTATGTTTCGGTTCTTGATACGGTTGACCAACACAGAGAGCATAATGTTAGAAGAAAAAACAAAAATTTCACCTTTGACAATAGTTTTTATGATTATAACTATTGTTGTTATGGTTATTGCATTTATTGTTCTTTGATTTTTTAGATGTGCAAATAAAAAAGGCAAAAACCTTTTTGGGTTTTTGCCTTTTTTTTATTTAGAGGTGATGCTTTTTAGAAACTATATTTTATTTTACTATAAACCATATCATTGTTGTTAAATTGTCCGAAGCGCCCTTTTGTTCCTGTGAAAATATTTGCACCTATCAAAATCTCAAAACCATCTGCAAAATCGTAAGTAACTTTGGGTCTGATAAGAGCATCATTGTTATTAAATCCGTAATAAATAAAGAGCTCAGTAAATAATGTTTCATTTAAAAAATCTTTTGTTGCAAGAAAAGTGCCCATATTTTCAAATTCATCGTTTTTTATAATATCTTCGTAATCAAGTATGTATTGTTGTATGAATTGAGCACTTAATTTAATATTATAGAAGGTTGTATAGTCAATGCCCAAAAGGTAATGTAGGTAGTCTTTTTTGATAATGTTGTCAGTGGAGGGGGAAAGTTCTGATAAATTAAAGTATTTCCCCGTATAAAGGGCACCTTCACCGCGTAGTACCATAGGCCCCAATGTAGTGCTAAAGCTTCCGCCGTAGACATGTAATCTGTTATATTTGGGCTTTAGCAATACACCTGATAGTTTATGCGTTTGACTATTTAATATGGGATGTATATGTATAGTGGGGTCATCATCATAAGCATAAGCGAACATTAATTCAAAGTCTATTGCAGAGGTAAGAGCGGAGAATTTCGTAAAAAATTCGCTATTTTTAAATGATTCGTTTACTTTCATATCTGAAAAATCATAAATAATATTTCCGGCTAAATCCATTTTGGGAAACCAAATGGAATTGGAATCCGGCATTACAGTGCCTTGAAAAGCGGGAATCCACACTAATTCCAAAGTATTATTTCCTATATAGTAATCTGCTTTTACTGATGTTATCCCCATTCTTATTTCTTCAAAATCCGGTAATAAAAATTCCGTCAAATCTTTTGGTGAAACAATATCAGTTATGAAAACTCCGTCAGCTTTACCCCATATTATTTGTTGTTTTCCTATTCTTAGGTCTATAGAATTGAAATATAAATCCATATAGAGTTCTCGCAATCTTAATTTTAGATTATTATGTGGATATTGATAAATATAGGGATTTGCTTTTAGTGCAACTTTATCTTTTATTTGTTCAAAATTTAGGTTTAATGTATTTTGTATGATTGAGTAATCATTATTATCATTCAAAAGCAGTCCCATATAGGAACGAACGTATCCTGTTGTACTTATATTATCGGCTTTTATGAGCGAGAGTAAAATAATTAGGATGCCCGATAAAAATATAAGCCTTTTCATTATTTAATCCCTCTCCTCATCATTCTTTCAGTAAACATATTATTTTTAACGCCTTTATCTATTACAACATTACTCATAATCATTTTTGTAGTGTGATCGGTTTGGACGTTGTGCATCTGAGTTTCAAGAATAATCCAGTATCCGCTGATTTTATCGTATTTTTTTATATTTAATATTTTCAGAAGTTCTCCGTCTTCATCATAAAATTCCTTTTTTAAGCCAATCCATTTATCCTTTATTACCCATGTAATTGTTTTGGAATACATATAATCTTCTTCTTTGGGAATGCTTTCTATGACATAGCAATCTTCTCCGTTAAATTTTTCTTCTCTTAATATTTTATGAGTATCTTCTTCAGGTTTTCTATCTCCTAAGTCATCATAAGTGAAGTCCGAACCCATAAAGTAGTCACCTTTGCTATCACTTGAAATTCTTTTTACTTTTTTAAGTGCAGGTAGATAAATCCATTGATCATCATCCTTATTAGGTTCGTCATAGCTCCAATTCATAAAAGATGTATTTCTTACGTCAGCGGGTTTTATAAAAAACATAATCTTTTTTTCCACTTTCCCGAAATCTTTATAATATTGTTTAATTTCTCTTACTCTTTCATTTCCGCTTGAATTAATAAGTACCATTGTCAGATTTGAAACCATATCTTTTCCTGTGGGTCTATTATATACTTTTTGCATAACTTCCATTCCTGTGAGTTTTTTGTTCTGAGCGAAAAGTGTGGTGGAAATAATAATTGAAATGAATAAAACCGATAGAAAATTTAATGTGCGTTTCATTTTACGCCTCCTTTTTAGTTTCAAAATAAATGTTTGATACGTATAAAATTATATACATAATTGTAACAGTACCGACAAAGCTTATGAACATATTAAGGGATACTAATGCTCCTAATACTCTATTGGGTGGGAATACGGAAAACAAAAGTACCAAAAAACCTGCTATAACTACCAAAGCATTGAATATAATTGCACGGCCGGAATGATGCATTGTTAACATTATAGTTTTATTTTTATCCTTTGTAAGATTTGCATAAATTTTATATCGCTCTATGAAATGAACCGCATAATCAATACCAATACCTATTGCAATGCTTGAAATTAAAGCTGTTGTAGTGCTCAGCGGAATATTGAGAAGTCCCATAATACCAAAGCTGATAATTGCGGTTATAATAATCGGAATTGAGCCTATTAAGCCTACTTTGAATTTCTTAAACATTAAGGATAATAAAATGATTACAATTAACAAAGACATTAAGAGACTTGAAATTTGTCCCTGTAAAATCAAATCTGTAAATACCAAAGCCTTATAACCTGAGCCGGCATAATTTAGTTTGACTCCCATTTTTTCAAAATCGTTTCTGTATTTTTCTATTATGGCAATAGTACTTTTTAATGCTTTTGAATTATCGCTTTTCAATTGAAATGTAAGATTCGCTTTTTTGTAATCTTCGGTTACAACTTGCCATAGATTTTCAGGATCACCTGACATTTCGTATAAAAGCAGAAATTGAGCTATAAGATTCCGGTTATCAGGTATTCTGTCATATTTTGCACTATCGGCGTGCATTACTTTATTCATTCTTTTTAGATAATCGCATAATGAGAATGAACTGCCTACTACTTTAAGAGAAGTTTCTACATCGTGTTGCATTTTCCATAAAAGTTTTAATTTTTTAGGTTCTTTAAAGGTATCTTTGTTGTTACCTTCGAGAATAACATTTAAGGTGCTTGTGCCTCCGAAGTGTTCGTTTATGAATTTATCCGTTAGTACTATATCACTATTTTTTTCGAATTTTTCCAAAAATGAAGAATTAATCCATACTTTTGTCATTCCATAGATTGATATTAGGGAAATTATTATTGTAGTTATATAAACAAGAGTTTTGTGTTTTATAATATTTTTTGCAAATTTGAATGCTATGTGATCTTGCGATTCATCTGGATTATCTGCATCCGATTTTATTTTCTTTTTTGTTTTTGGAAGTCCGAAAACAAGTATGCCGGAAGGTATTAGTATTAGAGAAAAAACCATTGCCATCATAACACCGAAAGCCGTGAATATTCCGAAATATTTTATTGGATAAACTTGCGATGTGAGAAGTGAAATAAAACCTACGGCTGTTGTAACGGAAGTCATAACTACAGGTCGCCACATTTCTTTTAGCATATTGGATACTGCTTCGGTAACTGAGCTTTCAGTGTGTTCTTTTTTATACATATAAAGGTGTGAATAAAGATGAATTCCGTCGGCAACTCCGATAGCTATCAGCATTACCGGTATCATTGTTGATACTGCATAGATTGGGATATTTAGTGCCGCCATTAATCCGAAAGCCCAGATTGTGCTAAAAAGTACTACCAATAATGTAAAGAAAGTGCTTCTTATATTTCTTAATACAAGATAAAGAACGAGAATTATAACAAGTACGACAATAGGTACCATTCGTTTCATATCACGAGGTCCTAAATATGCCATTGTGCCTTCTACAATCGGGCGCCCTGCCACATATAATTTTTCGGGTCCTTCGTATTCTTTTGCGATTTTTAGTATTTCATGATAGAACTCCTGAGAAAAAACATTATCATTAATTCGAGCTACAATAACAGTTACAGTTTCGTCAGTCGATACCAATCGTCCGAATACCATATTATTGTCTCGTACTTTATGCCTTAGTTCTTCCAGCTTTTCTTTTGTTTTCGGCACTTTTTTAAAGAAAGCCTTTACATCGAGTCCGTCTTCCGTTCCTACAATATTATCAGCAGTATATAAAGATGTTACGTCTTGTTTTTCAATTTGTTTTAATCTTTGGAGTCTTTTTGTAAGAGATTTGACTTTTTTTAAAGTGGAATAATTGTAAATGCCGTTTTTGTTTTCAATAGCGATAATTATGCCGTCTTTAATATCAAACCACTTTTCGGCTTTATTACTATAGATAAAAGCGGGGTGTTGCTGTGGCATATATTTGTCAAGGTCTGTTTCCATTCTTGAATTTTTTTTCATAATAATGAAGAATGCAATTGAGATGATGAGAATACTTATCAGTACGGTTTTGGGAAATCTTAGAATTTTTGAAAGGATTTTTGTCATTTCCCGACTCCTTTTGGGTTTGAAGTGAATATTTACTTATTTTAAAATTACTTTTTAATAAGCTCAAGGATTGATTCGATTAGTTTTTCGCCTTCTGTTTTCAGATTAAAATCATATGAATTGAAATGCCATTTTAAAACGAGTAATCGTATTGAGCCTAAAAGCATTGTTGCAATATGGCGGGTATCTATATCGGAGCGTATTTCATTCTCTTCCTGTCCTTTTTTTATTA
>CAYLKS010000027.1:0-37417 GCA_964384205.1 uncultured bacterium
TCCTCTCAAATTTCTCCTTCGCCATAACTTCTCTCCTTGCTTATATTTGTTAAAAGTTAAAAAAACAAATATCATCATCCCTAAGCCTACGACCGGGATTGAACCGGTGACCTCATCCTTACCAAGGATGTGCTCTACCGACTGAGCTACGCAGGCCCATCAATAAAAAAAAGCGGGAAACGGGATTCGAACCCGCGACCCTCAGCTTGGAAGGCTGATGCTCTAGCCAACTGAGCTACTCCCGCTTATTTAAATATTAATATAAAAAATGGAGAGGGGAGGATTCGAACCTCCGAAGGCTAACGCCGACAGGTTTACAGCCTGTTCCCTTTGGCCACTCGGGAACCTCTCCATCATAAGAATTTTTTAATTTAAAAAAAGAGCTGGCGAAGGGACTCGAACCCCCGACTGGCTGATTACAAATCAGCTACTCTACCAACTGAGTTACGCCAGCTTAATTTGGGACTCCTATTATATATAATTTTTATTAATTTGTCAATAGTTTTTTTTCTTTTTATAATCTTTTTTAATAGCACTTCTCAAATTTAATTATAAAACAATATATTATATTCTTTTAATTTATCAGGAAATATCAAAAATTATCTTTTATTTTTTAAACTTGACATATAATTACAAAATTATTATTTTTGAAATATGAAAAAATTAATAAAAGTATGTGTTCTCCTTTTTTTCTTATCATCAGAAATCATATTTGCGCAAACCAATCCTAATAATTCAAACCAGACCGATTCTCTTAAAATAATATGGAATGCTATATTAAATCAAAAAAAAATCATTGATAGCTTAATACAAAATTTTGAAAATAATTTAAAAAAGGCACAAATTTCGCAGATAAACAATAAAAAAGATATTGAAGAAATTAATAATTTAAAAAATCAGGTAGAACAAATTATAAAAAATAAAAACCACTCCAATTTTAATATGCCTATAATTTATGTTATAATCTTTTTCCTACCATTTTTTATATTAATTCTTTTTATAATATATTTAAGATATAAACAAAAAAAAGAATTAAATATCATAAATGAAAATCTTCATCAATATATTAATGAAAGTAAAAAATTAATAGATGACCTCGCAAACGAACTGGAAAAAACATCAACAGAAGTTATAGAAAAAGCAAAAAATAGAATTAATCTTTTAGAACTTATGATAATAGAAGCTGGTAAAAAAAATAAAATCCAACAACAAAATAACAACTCAATGGAAACTCCTTCCAACTTAAAACAAACCATTAATTCAGGAACAAATATATATTCCAAATACGAAAAAATATCTAATCTAAAAAATAATACTTCAACTTCTACTCCTTCTCCTCTACCATCTGAAAAAAATTCATCTCTTCATACAAATAGTATAGATACTATTTTATTTCTCAAAAAAAGAGGATTATCAAATGAGGAGATTGCTAAAAAATTAAATATGGGTGTCGGCGAAATAGAACTTATTCTAAATATACACAAAAAGAAAAATAATCTATAAAAATAAAAAATTACAAAAAACTATTTTATAATTAATTTCCCTGAAACAATATTTTTGTTATTATCCTCAATTTGATAAATATAAACCCCAGATGGAACAAATTTTCCATTACTATTCTTCCCATCCCAGGACAATTTCCCAATATTGCCTGAGGGGGCAAATATTGTCCTGACTAATGTCCCATCAATAGTAAAAATATAAATTTTACTATAAGAAGATAAATTTTCAAAATATACTCTATTATGCTCAAAGGAATTAAGCAAAAATGGATTTGGATACACTTTTATATTCTTAAAATTATTTGATGCTTTGATAATAGGGTCATTTATAACACATAAGCCCCTATCTGTACCAACAAAAATTTCATTTGTATAAGGATTAATCTCTATATTTAAAATTTTATTACTCGGCAATAAACTATTATAAGTATTAAAATAATACCATTGTAAAGTATCTTTAATTGATATAAATAAACCTTTATCATTTGTACCATAATACTTATTATTATATTTATCAATAAAAATAGCATTTATCCTGGATTTTAAAAAATGTTGAGGATCTTCAAAAGGACCATACCATTCATTTCCAGCTTTAAAAACTACACCAGAAATAGTAGAAACCCACGGATTACCATACTCATCTATACTTATATCTGTAACATGATTGGTAAAAAAATCATATTCATTAGCACTATTTGTTACACTCCAAATAGGTTCCGGATAATATATAGAATTTCCATAATTAAGATGATACAAACCATAATTTCTTGTTCCTATCCAAACATCATTAAAATAAACAGTTAAAGCTGTAATTTCTTTATCTTTTAAAACAGAAGTTCCAAAACTAATCCATTCCCCATTATCTGGATCTACAGGTATAAAAAGGCCTATATGAAAATCTCCTACCCATATATTATTATATTCATCTTTTGCAATTTTACTGATAGGAACAAAATGCTCATACTTTCCAGATAATGGTGAATTGGTATCGTCATAAACATCAAAATACAAGGAATCACCAATAAATTTTCCTCTCACAAGCCCACTACCATAAGAGCCAAACCAATAATAATTATTATCAAATTCAACAGCCCAGAAATCTTGGTACCTTACTGGCGGGTTGTATGTTTTCCATATTCCATTATTATTAAAACTAATCCCACCTTCTTTTTCTGTATTTCCATGGTCATGTCCACAAGCAAGAATATAAGTCGTATCATTAATAAAAGCGAAATCATAGATGATATTAGAAGCAGGGCCTTCTGTATTTAAATAATTTTTTACTTCATCATCATTCAAACTATAAGAAAATAAACCACTTTTTAAAGAAGAAAACCAGATTGTATTAGATAAAGAATCATAATGTAAATCTGTTAACTTCATAGCTTCATAAACTCTATATTTCTTTAATGAAACACGATTTAACTTATATAAACCATATTGATATGTATAATAAATCCACTCACCTAAAATACTCAAATCTGAAATAGCAAACTCAAGATTTAATACATAGTCAGTAACAAAATTCAAACTATCACCATTAAAAACTAACTTGCTAATCTTATCTTTACCATATAAAAAAATAGAATCATTAACAATGATAAATCCCTTGAAACCTACCATTGATTTACTGTCTATCGATTTAATGCTATTCCAATTTGCAGGATTAGCTAAATTGTTCCCTATTTTTGCAAGATTTAATCCCTGGGAAGTTAAAACTAATAAAAAATTATCCTTCCATAATCCAATTTTTAATATATTGTTATCTAACAAACCATTATTCATAGTTATTTTAGAATAAAATTTTTGATTTTTAAAAATAGTCAATCCATCATCACAACCTATATATAAATAATCATTATATCCTGCTATATCATTAATTTCTAAAGAAATACCATCAAAGTGGTCAAACACTTTAATATCAAAATCTGGTTTAATAAGATTCAAATAACTACCAGAAGTTCCTACCCATAAATTATTATTTTTATCTTTAAAAATTTTATTTATATAATTCCCAGAAAGACCATCAGTATTAATAATACTCGTAAATGAATCTTTTTTTATATCGTAAATAGAAATGCCACCTATTGTAGCACAATATATAACAGAATCATCAAAAAAAAAGCTATTTATTCCATTTTTATCAGTAAAAACTTTCCAATTAGAAGTATTTATATCAGCAAAAATAACTGAAGAAATTACTAATAAAATAATCAACAATTTCATAGTTAAAATATTACAAATTTATCCAAATAAAGTCAATATTAAATAAAAGAATTCCTTATCTCTTTAAAGTTATTAAAATAATCCAGAAATATTTTCACTAAATCTGGATCAAAATGTTTATTGGAACCAGCAATTATAATTTCTTTAGCTTCCTCGGGGGTATATGCAGGTTTATAAATTCTCTGAGTTACAAGAGCATCAAATACATCAGATAAAGCTGCAATTCTTGCTTCTATTGGAATTCGTTCTTCTTTTAACTTATAAATATATCCTGTACCATCCCATTTTTCATGATGATATAACACAATATTTTTAGCAACATCTTCTACTTCTTCTGTTCCCAATATTTTTACACCTATAATAACATGTTTTTGCATTTCTTTGAATTCTTCAGGAGTAAATCTCCCCGGTTTTTTCAAAATATTATCCCTAATCCCTATTTTACCTATATCATGCAATGGGACATACATTTTTAATTTATTAATAAAATCTTTTCCACATCCATATTTTTCTGCTATCAATGAAGAATATTCACTTACTCTTTTTAAATGATTCCCGGTATCAAAATCATTAAAAAGATTAGCATTTTCAAGTGTTTTAATCATTGCAAGTGTAATCCGTTCTATCTTTTTAGTTCGTTCTTCAACCAGTTTGGTTAAATGCAACTCTCTATCCTCTAAAAAAGCATTTTTTATTTTTAATTCTTCCTGTAATTGTTTTATTCTCAAATGAGTATTAATTCTTGCCAGCAATTCCTCTTTATGAAATGGTTTTGTAACATAATCAACCCCTCCAATTTCAAAAGCTCGCAATTTATCTGTAACAGAATCTTTAATAGTTAAAAATATTATGGGAATATCTTTTGTTTTCTGGTTGTTTTTCAGTTCTTTTGCAATATAATACCCATCTAATTCAGGCATTATAATATCCAGCAAAATAATGTCCGGCATTATATTTTCTATTTTATATAAAACTCCTGCTCCATTACGAGCCGTTAATATCTTCAAATTTGTGCTTTCTTTTATTATTTTTGCTAATGTTTTTCTATGATATAAATTATCTTCAATAATCAATATCGTTTGTGGCATATTTTTTATAACTTTAAAACTCCAGTCCAATAATTAACAAACTTCTCTAACTTTATATCATCAAAGTCTTCTGCTATTTCTTTTAATTGATTAGATAAATCAGTAAAAATTTCATATTTATCAAATTTTAACAATTGGTTAGATAATTCAACTACTCTATTATAATCAAATAAATTAATATTTTCTTTCAAATCCATAAAAATATTATAAATATCTGCTTTATTCTCCCGCACATAGTCTAAAATATCTTCTGTAATAATGTATTTATTATAAAAATTTTTATATTTTGTTATACACTCAAAAAATTTCTCTTTTGTAATAGGCTTAGATATAAAATCATCTAATCCACATCTTTTAAAATCAGATATTTCTTTATCATTTATATATGCAGAAAGCCCCACTAAATAAGAATTATAAACTTGTTTAATATAGACAATAACTTTTTTAAAATCCTCACTTTTCAGATTTGGTATCCTTAAATCTAAAAAAATAATATCATACTTTTTCTCTTTTATACAATCTCTAAACTCCAGAGTAGTCTGAGCAACATCTGGATACAAACCATAATTTTTTGCAATCTCTTTGAAAATAATTATATGAGATGTATTATCTTCAAATAACAAAATATTATAATCAAATTTATTAAGCTCATTTTCTTTATCTTCTGAAGCTAACAATAATTCTTTTTCATCATAATTATTGCCTATCAAATTATTAAAAAAATTATCAACCAAAAAATTTAAATGACTTATCGAATCAGATATAATTTCAATTTTATCATCCACACCTTCAATTCTCATATCTTTTAAAATATCGATTATTCCTTTAATAGTATAAATAGGTGTTTTAAAATCATGTTTTAATTCACTTGCTTTTGAATTGACTACTTTTTTTAGATAATTTTTTAAAATTTTTTCATTATTTTTAATAAACTTTTCCAGAATTGATTCCAAAAATAAAATATAAATAATATCATTGTCATTAACTATATACAAATTAACTTTTACATTCTTTTTACATTCATAACCGGCAAAAAAGATATTTCCCCCTTCTCCATTATCCATAATACTTTTAATCTCTGGCATTAATTTAAACAAATTTTCCCCATCTAATTTATTAAAATCACATATAGAAAAATCTCCAATAGAATCTATGATGATACCATTTTTATCTATTTTTAATAAAAAAAATCTTTTATCAGAACAAAATATCTTTATAAGAAACTTCTTTAATTTTTCTGGCAAATAATCAATATCATTTAAATTATCCATACCCTATAATAATAAAGGAATAAAAATAAAAATCAAGTTTAATTTTTTTGTTTAAATTCTACTCAAAATTTCAATAATAATTGTAAATAAAAGAGCTGCTGCCATACTACCCGCTATTTTGGTTTTAACATCATGAGCTTTTTTATGAACCATTCTTGCAATATGATTAAATATAAAAAAGAATACTATGGAAATAGCAGCATAAGTTATTAATAAAAAAACAAAACCAAAATTTTCCTTGACTTTATACAATAATTGATTCAAAAAGAAAAACAATGCACTAGTTATAAGACCATAACCAAGATTTGATAAATAAAGAGATTTTTGCACTTTACCAATTTTAGTGGGTAAAATAAAAAAAATATAAATCAATAATCCTCCCAAAAGCACAGAGGATATTACCAGCTCTGTACGAGAATTTTTTTCAAAAATATCTGGCATAGAATTTGATATCACTCGTGCCGGTTTCCACGATATTAATAAATAAATCACAACTAACACTAAAATAGATACCAAAAAATAAATCAATTCTCTCTTTTTTTTAGTAATCATTGCTCCCCCTTTTTTATATATAATTTTTTACATCATAATAATAAAATTTTTCTAAATTCAAATAAAAAACAGTCTTTTCTATACCACAATTAGCAATCATATCCAATATGGAAAGATTTTCAAAAAAAACTTGTGAATTTTGCTCATATATGGGAGAATTATAAGACATATAAAAATGCATTATATCATTTTTTTGAAAAATTGAAAGATCAACATACGCAGATGAACCTGTATTAGACAAATATGCCTTTGCTCCAAAATTATTACAAATCGATATTAAAAGATCCGTCTTTGTACCATCAAACTCATAATCAAAATCATAAAAAATAGGCACCTTAATCCCTAACAAATCAATAAGGTAATTTGTAATAAAAATATCAAGATCTACTAAAAAATTCCATCTCTTTTTATTGTAAACAATGTCTAAAAGCTCTTCAATCTGAGAAAAAAATTCACAATTATGATAATTCATATAAATGCTTCTGAAATGCTTCCTTTGCCAATTAAAATCATTATTTATTCTTACATCTTTAATTTTTTGTTCATACCTATTTTTAGTTAAAACAGGAACAGTCAACCAATCGATTCTATTCTGATTAATAATACGATTTCTATTCTGCCAACTTTTTTTATTGAACTGCACTTTTGTAATATAAACAAAAGCATCACTCATCAATATTTTTTTAAAAAAACCCGGATAAGGTAAAAAATTAGGCTGATGACCGCTTATTATAAAAATATTATCCATTTGTTGTAGCTTCTGTACTAACAGGTTCTAATATATATAAACTATTATCATTTTTAATATTAAAAGATTTTAAAATTTGTAAAGCTTTATAAACTGTTTTATAAGAACATACTGGATTCCAGAATAATACTTCAGATACATTTGCATTTAAAGCTCCAAATATTTGTTTTATTATATAATCTGGACCATAATCAGGTACTCGATAGGTAAAAGCCTGTAACCATGGTCTGACTAAAATATCTTTATGTTCTGAAATAGCCCTTATCTTATTACATCCAACTTCAATGATTAATTCAGGTTCATTTTCTGCCGGTTTCCCATTGATATAAAAATTATAAAAATGTGAAGGATATAACATCGGCGAAATTATCTTAATATCATGGGAAATCAACCCTATATGCTGGCCAATTTGATTTATATCAGCTATTCTTCCCCACGCTGTAACACCAAATACATCTATCGATATTTTTCTATTATATTTTTTTGCAATAATAGATGCCTGTTTACAAAAAGAAGATATATAAAATTTTCGTTTCTCAGGTTCAATAAAATCACCTTTAAAATCAACCAACTTTGATTTAGTAGCAGGATACCTGATATAATCTAATTGCACTTCATCAAAGCCCAATTTATATGCCTCTTCAATAACATTAAGATTATAATCAACTACCTCATCACAGGAAGGATTAACCCATGGTATCAATTCAAAATTATAATTTTTTTCAATATATAACGCTAAATCTGGTCTGGTAGAAGATAAAATATCATCATAACAAACTGTAGTCCTTCCAATTAAATAAAAACCTTCTTTCTTCAAAGTATCTATTAAAAAAGAAATATCTTTTATAGGGGGATACGAATTAGAACGTATATCATTTGCTAAGCTATTATCAAATTTAAAAGTTAACTCTCCAGATATAGTTTTAAGATCTATAACAAGCATTGTAATATTTGCTTCTTTTAATTCATCTAATATATTAAAAATTTTTCCTTTGCCAGCAAAACTACCTGTAACATAAATGCCATAACGCATCTCCTCCCCATACAACATATTACAAAAAATAAAAATCAAAATTATCAATATTCGCTTCAATGAAACCTCCATACAATTTCAAGATACATATTATCATTTCTTTTAGAAGACTCAAGATGAATATTGCTTTTATAAAGACGAGAAGCATCAATTGCTCCAATAATATGATTTACTATTATAACTCCTATTAAAATTTTTGCATTCTGATATGCACTAATACTTTTATTTCTCAATTTTTTAAAATGCAATCTACTTTGAACAGAATCCCATTGCCAAAAATATTTATCAATATCCCTATAAACTTCTCTGCCAGCATATAAATTATGCTCATATATATTATCATAAAACTTCAAATCTCTATAAAAAGCATCGGTCTTTGCATCAGGATTACTAATTCCTGCATGTTCCACTGCATAATTTTTATAATCTTCTTTAGTCCATGCTCCCCGATAATGATAAAATAAAAAACCTGCTATCAATGTTAAATCTGTCAATAAATAGAACTTCGCCCTTGTATATCTTTTCATTTTATGCATTTGATATGAAGGGAAAACAAAACTCTTTAAAAAAATATTACTCCTTAAAGAATCCGATTCTTCTGCCATGATATTAAAAAATACGGCAAAAACAAAAAAAATAATAATAACTTTTTTCATATTTACTCCATCACAGGTTCAGACTATAAATACGCCATGTTCTATAATGAACTCCGCCAAATTTTATACATGCTGCTTTTATAAGTTCGTTATTCTCCAAAATCCATGATAACTCAGATTCCTTATAATATTTATTTTTCTGAGCATCTATCATAGCGCTGTAATAAAGTAATGCATCAAGCCCTAATTTTCTATATTCTTCTTTAATACCAAAACCAATTAGCCTTATACGAGGGACTTTTTTCAATCCAATTAACGCCCTTATAATTCTAAAATAATCATTATTCCAAAATTTAGAAGAACCTCGTCTCCTCAGAAGATAATTCATATCAGGCATTGCCCATAAAAATGCTGCAGGTTTTCCATCTACATAAGCTATTTTTATCAATTTTCTATCCAGAAAAAGCTTCATAGTTTCTTCAATATCTTGCAATTCTCCTTCAGTTATAGGCAAGTGACCCCAATTTTTTGACCATGCCTCTGTGTGAATATCAAGAATTATATGTGCATCTCTATCTAAATTTTTAACATCGATATCTCTAATTTCTATATTTGCATGCTTCAAAGCAAATTTATGCAACTTCTCAAAATATTTTTGTCTTTTTGCTGTTTCTTCATCCTCTACATGAACCTTAATTTTATAAGCATAAAGATCCATTGCTTTCTGAAAACCATAATTCTCAACTAACTTCTGATAATAAGGCATATTATAGGGAGTTTCAAGATAAGAAATATTCTCAAAATCATTAATCAAAAGTCCCCATGTATAATTCGATGTAAAATTAGCAGGCCCATAAATAATCTTTGCTTCATTTTCTTTTAAAAATTGTAATGCCCTATCAAAAAGTAAATTTGCAATCTCTTGGTTATCTATTACCTCAAAAAAGCCCCAGAAACCTGCATCTTCTTTTTGATATTCATTATAATGATAACAAATATTAGCAGCAATTCTACCTACTACCTCATCTCCATCGAGTGCTAAAAAAAATCGTACTTTAGAAATTTTAGCAAAAGGGTGCTCCTTCTCAAATAATCCAACAGCTCCCAATAATCTATTTCCTAAAAAATAAGTATCTAATTGTGGTACATAATAAGGGTTATTTTTATACAACTTCCATGGGAAATCTACAAACTTCCTTAAAAGCCCCCTCGCATCATAGCCAAAATCAACTACTTTAATTCTTTCACTTAATTTCCCCATCACATTACTCCTTTTTCGAAATTTTTACTTTAGCATACCTTACAACCCTATCTCCAAGCATATACCCACCAGAAATTTCCTGCAATACTATATTTTCCTCTACATCATTATTAACCTCTGTTAATACCGCTTCATGAAAATTATGATCAAATTTCTCTCCTACAGTTTTTATTTTTTTAAATTCAAATTTATCAGCCAATTCAAGCATAATCTGATTGTATATCATTTTTATTCCTTTTACAAATTCACTATTTTCTTCTTCCTCTGACAAATGATTAAATGAATTTGATAATTGATCCAGAAAAGGAATAAAAACATCCAATACATCTATCAAAGCCTCTTTTTTATAATTCTCTTTTTCCTTATTTATACGATTTTTTAAATTTGTATAATCCTGTCTTAATATTTTAAGCTGATTATTATACTCTAACGCCAATGTTTTATACTTTTCAAGTTCAGCATTTTTTTGTTTTAATTCTTCATCTTTATTTGCCTGCTTCTGAATATTTCTAAAAATAGAATCTACAATCGTATGAACAAAATGTTCAACATCTTCCGGTAATCTTTTATTTAATTTTTTAAGAAATTTTATTATCAATTTGTCTTCTTTGGGAAACTCCTTAAGTTCATTTAAAATAGAAAAAATAATATAATGCTGGAAACTTTCCTCTTTTAATAAATTATCTGTATATTGAATAACATAATGCTCAATATCATCATAAAGACCATCAGGGACATTTTCAATCTTATACTGCTTCTTTAAAGAATCAAATTTTTTTTTAACTATTTTTTCAAGAGAATCTTTATTATATTGATTTTTATAATCTTTATATAATTTATCATATACCTCTTTAATTTTTTCATTTTTTAAAAATTTATTAAATTCTTCTAATTTCTTATTAGCTTCATTAATATCCATAAACTTACTCCATTACTACTAAAAATTTAAAAAAGATATATTAAATAATATATTTCTTGGATCTCCTTTGATGTATTTTAATATATCATATTCTGTATTAAAAAGATTATTAATTTCTAAAGAAAAAACAACTCTTTTATATTGATAACCTATACTCATAAAAGAATACAAATATGGATCATAAGTTACATTTTTTATATAATTTATCCCATATAGTAAATTGACTTTATTCCAGAAAGATCGGCTAATAATCGCCTGTAATTTATAATCAGGCCTCAAATACTTCTCGACAATTCCTTTTTTATTAGAAGAATCATATTGATAAAAAACACCACTAAAATACAATAATAACTTATTATTAAATTCATAACTAATATTTAAATTCTCTCCATAAATCTTCATTTTATCAATATTAGAAGCAACCCATTTTGATATGTCCTTATTCTCAATCCATGAAATTAAATCTTTTTCATTCCTATGAAAAAAATAAAAATTCACTCTCATTCTATTTTTAATAAAAGTTATGCCCGATTCAACAGTAATAGCTTTTTCTGGTTTCAATTCACTATTTCCTAAATTACTTGGCGAATGGTAGTAAAGTTCAGTAAAAGAAGGCAATCTATAAGAATAACCACCGCTCAGGAAAATATTTATATTATTAAAAACAAAATACTTTAAGTTAAATTGCGGTGATAAAAAATTATTTTCATTATAAAATTCATAGCGCATTCCAGACTGTATCACCAACTTTTTATAAATAAAACCATATTCTCCAAAAAATGCATAATTATATCTATTGTGATTACCTAAATTAGAACTATTAATGGTGTTTTTTTGCAAAAAAATACCTGTAGAATAATTATTAGAGGAAAAAGATAATTCTGTTGTATACTGAAAAGTTTTATGATGATTAATATAAGCATTTGGAGAATTATCAAATCTATTAAGAAAAAAAGTATCATTATGCTTCTTATAATAAATCTTTAAATTAACTAACAAATTATCTTTAATATAATAATTACTGGTATTTCCTAAAAATAATCCTCTTGTCTTTTCATAAGATGGAAATTTTGCATAAAAATCATTAGCTCCAAAATCTTTTTCAAAATAGAAAAAATAAAAATTAGAATTACCATTTTTAAATTTTATTTTATCTTTTATTAAAGTGCTAATATTAGAAAAATCCGTATTTTCTCTTAAACCATCTGATTTTTGTTTTACAAAAGATACTAACATATTATTATTTTTATTTATATTGAAAAAACCATTTAAGGAAGAAGATAAGTAATTCCCCTCTCCCATAGAAAACCTAACGTCATATTTATTCTCATCATATTCTAAAGTTTGAAAATTCAAATAACCCCCAAAGGCATTACTACCATATAAGGAAAAAGATCCACCGGGTTGAATTTCTGCAGTTAATAAACCAGAATGGAAAAAATTCATTGGTAAATCTAAATTAAAATGCCCTGTCTGGCAATCATTCAACCTCATACCTTCGAAAAGTACAAGATTTTGTTCAAAAGTAGCACCATTTATACTCAAATCATTTATATTCTCACCATTACTTCTAAATTTCACATCAATATTACTTAAACTAAAATATTGAAAAAAATTATTTTGTGAATTTATTAAACTTAATGAATCATTGAGCTTAAATACAGGTTTAATATTAAATTGATTATTCAAAATTTTAGTAGATATAACAGAAACAGTATCAAGATAAAATTGTGCAAAATTTAACTTCGCTATAAAAAATATTACCATAAAAAACAAAAATCGTTTCAATTACAACCTCCATCTCTAAAATTTAATCTTTTTGATATAAATCTAACAATTTATTCATCATAAGTTCTTGATGATAATTTTGTGCTTTCAAATATCCTGATAATGCAATATCTTCTAAATAGTTTCTATTTTGATACAAATAATTAATATTATGTGCTAAAGCTTTTGCATCTTTATTTGGAACTACAATCACGCTTTCAAATTCATCTACAAGTTCAACAAGATATCGCTGTTTAAATGCTATAACCGGAATACCGGAAGCCATTGCCTCTAATGGAATTATTGAATACTCCTCAGTAATATAAGGTAAAACCAATACATCAAAAGCTGGGAGCAAATCATATATATGATCACAATATCCAGTCAGGGTAATAAACCGCTCCAATCCTTTCTCTTTAACCTTACTCAAAAAATCATCTTTGCCATTACCATCCCCAACCACTACACAGTTAAACCTCATATTATCCTTTAAATAAACCAAAGCATCAAGCAAATATTCAAAACCATTTTTCTCTTCAAATCTTCCCAAAGTTCCAATAGTAAAAATATTTTCCTTTAAACCAAACTTTTTTCTAATTTTAGTTTTATCATAAGGCATATTATTAACATAAAAACGCTCAGAAATCCCATAAGAAATATGTTCAATTTTATCAGCTTGAATCTGAAAAGGAATAAGCATCTTTTGTTGATTAATATTAATAGTAATAATTTTATCAAATTTTTTAAGCCCTAATTTTTCAAAAAAAGAATCTATATTAATTTCAAGTCCTGTATGAAAAGTATGTATTAATTTTGTATCAGATTTAGCAAGCTTTGCAGCTATTGCCCAGTATAAATTTGTACTATGAGAATGAATAATATCAAACTTATTCTCTTTAAAATATTTGTACATCTGAAAAAATGTTTTTAACGATTTGTTATTGAAATTTTTAATATCCACATGATAACCAGATTTTTGCATCTTTCTCGTCCAATTGCCTGCATGCGGAGCAAGAATAGTAAGATGGAAATTTTTATTTTTCAAAATCCTTGCAACATAATAAATATGAGTTTGTATATGTGAATAACCACCCTGATTACTCACCATTAAAATCTTTAACTTTTTACTATTTCTATCCATAGCCTCCAATATCCTTTTGATTTTAAATTTTCTTTACCTACAAAATAAAACAAAATACTCTTAATAAAAAATACAACCACCAGCATATATTTTATAACCAAAACATATATAAACGAATGGCTTTTTTTTAAAAAAATCAACATACTCTTGTGATAACTTATATAATCCGACTTAAATACATTAGACATCATATCTTTTTTTGCAGCACTTTCACCTCCTGAATGTTTGATTAAATGTTTATCTGTATACAATACCTTATATCCTTTTTGATTTAATTTATAACAAATATCTGTATCTTCGAAATATAAGAAAAAATCTCTACTAAAACCTCCTACATCATCAAATGCCTTCTTATTAAATAACATAAAAGCCCCATTAATATGGGCAACATTAAGAAAATCATTTAATTTAAAATCTACAACATTCCTATAATTTTTTATAATATATTCTCTAATAATATTTGATAAAGAAGGATAAGATAAAAATGCAGAACTGACTTCTTTACCCTCTCCATTTATATGGCTTACTCCACATACACCAAAATTATTTATTTTCTCTACTTGAACTAACAATAATCCTAAATCCGTATCCTCTGTAAATTCAATATCATTATTTACAACAAGAAAATATTTACAATTCAATAAAGAAGCCGCCTTATTATGCGCTGCTCCAAAACCTATATTTTTCTCATTTCTTAATACCGTAGTATTACTGAATTCAAAATAATCAGGAATCTTGCCATCACAGTTTTCAGAATTATCACTCAATACAACATGGTAATCAATATTATCTTTTTCCAAAAATCTAAGGCTCTGAAGAAAATTTAAAGTAAAACTCCATGTTTTATAATTAATTACACTAATGCCTAAATAAGATTTCATCATAGTTAAAAAAATAATTTAAAATTCTAAATAAATCAAGAAAAAAAATAAGTAAAAATAAATAAAAACAAATTCCAAATATTAAAAAAACTAATAATATCTTAAAAAAACATCATAAAATACTCATCAATATCTATATTAAGCTAATTTTAATAGCCAAAATTATATTTAACAACCATAAATAATTTAAAACTAAAAAATTATTTCATAAAAATCATAGGTTTGGATATAATCCCCTCTGATGTTTTTACACAACAAAAATAAACTCCTGAAGGAAGTAAATGATTATATTTATCTTTTGCATTCCAAACATATCTATAATAACCTTCAGACATTCTATTTCTTTCCAAGGTAGTAACAACTCTTCCTATAATATCACAAATATATAACTCAATATCCGTGGTATTGTTTACAAATAGTTCAATTGTTGTGAAACAATTAAAAGGATTAGGATAATTCTGTTTTAAATATACTTTTTTCTCATTAAATTGATCTTTGTTTTCATTGAAACCAACTCCACCATTATAATTGGCAAAAAAATCTTCTATTTGAATTTTCTGAAAATAAAGCTCTTTGACTCCTTCATAAAGAATTCCTAAAGTATTTTCGTCTACCATTGTCAAGCAAGAATATCCATAACCCTCATCTTCATTTAACTCAATTTGTAATTCCTCTGGCCATGTCAATCCTTGATCCAAGCTCACCTTAATTGTCATATTAGAACGTTTATATTTATTATTCGGATTTGAAAAAAACAACACATACTTTTTTTCGCCATTCAAATCTATATAGGCACTAATTAAACTTGCCATACAATTAGGCTCTGGAAGTGCACCATTTGAAGAAGGATGAATTGTCCATGTTTTACCCATATCTGAAGTAATTGCTACTGCTCTCCCATTGGTACTTCCTTTATTGCTCCTATTACGATCATCACGCATATTCAACATCAAACTGCCGTCAGGGAGTTCAACTACCTGAGATTCTGTGGTATTATCTTTAGCACCAGTACCAATTTTCCATGTCTGACCATGATCTTCACTATAAACTATAGTAGAAAAAGGGGTATATTGCCCTCCCCCAATTGCTGGAGTTCCAATATCGGCTTTGAACTGAGCTGGAAAAACTATTATTCCATTACTCATAGAAAGTCCACGCCCTGGCCCCTGCATTAATAATTGCCATTCCGGCTCTTTAATCTGCTTAGTAATACTTTGAGGTTCGGACCATGTCAGACCATCATCTTCACTTTTCACTAACATAAACTGACCTGTTTCATTTGGCTCCAGACCAGGACCAGAAACCCACCATAAAGCATCTTTTTCACTTCCACCACTCATCCATACTGCAGCAACCCAAATTACATCTGTTTGTTCATCATATAAAATACAAGGGTCTCCTATACCATTCAATTCCTCAGGCAAACCGCCCCACTCATCCATATCCATAATAATTTTCATAGGTTCCCAGGTTTGCCCTCCATCTACACTACGGCTCATCCCTATATCTATATTCTCTTGCAAATCTTTACTCCCATTATATCTAACATCATAAACCGCAATCAATGTACCTTTATTCGTGGTAATTAATCCCGGAATACGATATGTATCACAATTATCCTGCCCATGCATTCTAACAACTTTTGCCAATCTCAACTCATGATTATTAGAAGGTATTGCTATTTGACTCTGCCCATTTTCATATATCACTTCAAGAGAATCTATTTTTATCTTTGATAAAAGATTAGCATCCTTTTTAGCTGAAAATGAAATTGTAAAATAAGTATTCTTTGTATTTGATAAATTACTCACATCGATATGTGATATCTGTTTTATATCTGAAGTCGCCCCTATTTCTATTTTTGAAGAATTTTGGCCAAAAGATCTTGTAGCAAAAAGCCTAATATTATCTAATACATTAACTACAACACTATCACTAAAATAAAGAGACACTCCTACCACTTTCTGGGATGATAGGCTATTTTTAAAATATATAATTTCATTTTTATCTTTTTCTATCAAAATAGGCACATTTTTTATTTTTATATAAATAACATCTTTGTTGCTTGTTTCCCCTAAATCATCACCATAATACTGTGTAAACAATATACCGCCCCATTGAAAATTGATTGAAAAAAATAATAAAAAAATAAAAAATCTAAATAATAAATTTAAAAAACATCTCATCTTAAGACTCCTTATTATTTTAAAATTCCAAAGTTAATTAAATTAATTAATTTAATTATAATATTTTTTTTGTTTTTGTCAACAAGTTTATAAAAATTTTTATTTTTTTTTATAAAATAATATTAAATAAAAAAATTTATTGCTATTTTTTTTATATCGCCAAAAGCCCCAATATAAAAAAATAGAGGTATGATAAAAATCATACCTCTATTTAAACTTACTTTTATATTTCAAAAATATTTATTTATTCAAAGATTCTAATTTCTTTCTTACATAAGAAGTGTCCGAAGAATTTGGATAAACTTTTAAATATTCCTCCCAGTATTTGCGAGCACCTTCTTTATCGCCAAGCTTTAATTTACAATAACCTAAATAATATAAAGCATCTGGTGCTAATTCACTTTTTTTAAACTCCTTATAAACTTTTTCAAAATAAACAAAAGCACTGTCATACTGCTTTGATCTCCTTAAAGCATTAGCAATACCATACAACGCCCTTTCTTTATAACCACTTGTATCTTCTTTCACCAATCCAAACAGTAAAGAAAAATATTTTTTTGCTTCCTCAGGCTTATTTCTATAAGTATACTTATCTGCTATCTCATAAATTAAATCTAAATTTGTTGAATCTTCTTTAAATTTATTTAATAAATCACTTAAAGTCCCCTTACCATTCAAATAATCATTAACTTTTTTAATGAAATTTTCTGGATCTTCATAATGAAATCTATCAATCTCTTCTCCATCAGGCTTACATAAAACAACTGTAGGATAACCAACAATGCCAAATTTATTAGTAAGAGCTGTATCTTCTTGTGCATCTACCCTAATTAAATAATAATCTTTCAAAAATTCTTTTACTGAGCTATCCTTAAATGTATAATTTTCCAATTTTTTACACCATGGGCATGTTTTAGTATAAAATTCAATTAAAATATGTTTGGGCTGTTTTTTACTCAACATAAGTACAGAATCTAAAACAGAAGGTTTTTTCTCAACTTTTTGTTTTGGCTTACCACAAAAAGAAAAAATAATAAAAAACATAACTAACAAAACAGAAAAATAACGCATTACATACCTCCCTTGAGTCAATCTCTTTCTAAACTAACAAAAAAATTACAATATTTGTTATAACATTTAAACATTTTAACTATAAATTTTTAAAATTTCTAAATTTAAAATTTTACTTTAAAAAATACAGATTTTATTATAAAAGGAAATATCATTATGTCAAGATTTTTAATTTTTTATATTAAATAAAATTAAAATTTTAAATGATTATAATGACAATAAGCAATGGCTATAGCATCCGACTGATCATAATTATCAATTTTTAAATTACTTTTGCCAAAAATCTGATTAACCATATATTGCACTTGTGATTTTGTAGCATTTCCATTTCCTGTAATAGATTGCTTAACTTCTCGTGGCGAATACTCAACAATAGGAATATTCATTTTTTCAAGAGCCAGTAAAATAACACCTCTTGCTTGTCCCATTTTAAATGAAGCTCTAATATTAGGACTCAAAAAAATATCTTCCACAACTGCCACATCTGGATGTCCCCTTTCAATAAGTTCTTCTATAAAATTATAAATCTTTAATAATTTTTTAGTATGCTTCAATTTAGAAGAAATTTTCAATGAACTTACTTCAAGTAATTCAATATTTCTCTTATTAACTTCGATAAAAGAATAACCTATAACCCTTGTTCCCGGATCAATACCTAAAATTACCATTTATTTCTTTTCACTATTACTTGCTGTTGTATCATCTTCCACAGTTGTATCATTCAAAAAAGGAATACTATCCAGCGGCTTCCCCATATTATCTATTTCCCATTTTGCAGACTTTACCAATGGATTATCTGGATATTCTTTAATAAATTTTTCAAACTCTATTTTTGCAGAATCATATTCCTTCAAATTTTCTGCTAAAATAAAACCTATCATAAATTGAGATTGAGCAGTATATTTATTTTTAGCACTTTTTGATATTATCTCTTTAAATAAATTTATAGCTTCATGATATTTACCTGATTTTTGAAGTTCTTGCGCTTTTAAAAATTTCTCTTCTATTTTCTTTTCAGGGGTAGAACAGCTAACTACAAGAAAAAGCACTATTAAAGCCAAAACAATTCTCTTCATCATTAATCCTCCTTTATTATTTATCATAAATAATATACAAATAAAGCTCTATTGTCAATAAAATTTTGTAAAAATCATATATTCATAATAGAGAAAAGTATATAACTGATTTTAGTAATCATAATATAATAATCAATCTAACATACACAGATTTAAAAACATATCATTATTCACTATCATTCTTCATCTTTTCTTTGTCTGTTCAATAATTTTTTTTACAATAAGCTATGATTCCAAATAAAGCCATTAGAATCATAATAATCCTTTTATGAAAATATATATTATTTTTTAATCTTTTTAATAAAGAAAGATATAACCTTTCGATACCTCTTATTTTCAATTACCTAAAATATTAATCCGCGAATATCAATCCCTGCAATTGTTCATCTGCTTGGTCCGTAAATTCTAATAATTTTTCTTGATTTAATCCAGAAAATTCCTTTAATGTTGTTATCTTATAAGTATTTATTTCAACACTATACTGATTATAAGTTGTATGATAAAAAGATAACCGTTTATTTCGATTAATTCCAAAATCAATAAGTTTTTCAGCTGTCTTTCTCAATAATTCAAGTTTATAAAGAAGATCATTATTATCTTTAATTGTCCATACCCCCAGATAAAGAGGGCTTTTTAAATTGTTTATATCTCCTTTAAATTCTCCTCTAATTAACTCATCTGTACTTTTACCAAGGTAAGGGGCAAAATCAAGATGTTCTGCAAGCTTTCTATCCGTAGCATAAAAATTACCACTTTCTGGATCAATTGTAAAAATTATAGTGCGCCCCAATGCCTGCCCATAACTTTTCAATAATACTCCTCTAATTCTATCGGTAATTGTTATACTGTCATATAGTTTTTTTTCATAAATCAAAATTTTTTCTAATACTTCTATAACCCATTTAGGAATTTTAAGATTATCTATTCTATAATTAAAAATCTCTTTTTCAAACTCAGACAATTTAATATCACCATATCGTACTGCTAAAATTTGCCGATAAATATTCCTTATGTTATTATATTCACTAAACTGAAATAAAAGATCATACAAAAATACTTCCATTTTACGTAATTCCCAGATATATGTAGAAATTGAAACATAATCAGATTTATCACTAATCTCCGGCATCCTTAAATTAGATTCCCTAAACTCAAACATTTGATATTCAAATTTATTATCCTCTGTTTTTATAATTTTTTTCGGAAATCTTATAGTAACTTTAGTATATTGTTTATATTTACTGGAAAATACTATATTTTTTTTACCAAAAGTTTCAAAAACCTGAACAGTACCGGTACCTGTTCCTTTCTTAGATTTTTTAGTAGTTCTTCCTACAAATAAAGGTATCCCATTTTTATCCAATCTTAATTTTTCTTTGGGAATACCAATACCATTGTCCTTAATATCAAGATATACAAATTCTTCTGCTCCTCTCAATGTTATTTCAATAACTCCAATATCACGTCCTGCTTCTTTTATTGCATCTAATGAATTAGAAATAATATTTATCAATGCCCGGCCAACATCAATATAGTGGGCAATTACAGGTGGCACAGGAGTTTCTACAGTAAAAATAACTTTACAATTAACCCCAGATACTTCTATATATGGTATTATTCTCTCTGTAATCAAATTCCTTAAATTAACTTCTCTTTTATACAATTCTATTTTATCCTCATAAGTATTTAAAATATTAATCAAGGCTGTTGTTTCTCTATTGATATCTTCAATAACCTTTGGAGTATTATCAATTGATAGCAAATTTACCTTATCAATTAATAGTTTTAAAATTTTTTTTGCATCATGACGCATTTTGCCAATCTCTTCAAGCTGAGTTTTTAATTTAGATTTATGTATATTTATCTGCTTTTTTATATTGCCAGCACTATTTTGTAAATGATGAAAAACTAAATTCCTATATACAATAGAATCTATTAATCTAAATCCTTTATTCTCAAAAAACATTAATGAATCAATTCTTTTTTCCCATACATATAAGTAAATTATAGCATCTTCAGATACTTCATTAACAAGTTTTTCTAAAAATGCTGACCCTATACCTTTACCCCTACCAAAAGGGCTGGTAACCTGTTTATAAATATGAAAAAAAGTCTTATCAGTATTAGAATATGTCAATATATAACCTAATATCTCTCCTTCCTCTTCCCATAAATAACTGTGTTCATAATCCTTTTCCATATTATGGCCCGCAATATAAGGAGATGGGATAATAAAAGCATCTATATTTAAAAAAGGAATCCTTCTTATTCGTTCTTCATATTCTTTTGATAATCTTTTTATATAAATATCTTTATCCATAATTGTTAATTAATACTCATAAAATTAAAAAGTCAATAAAAAAATAAAAACAGTAAAATTGTATGTAATTAAAAACAAATTATTTTAACAATATCATTTTTTTTATTTTACTTAAATCTCCTATATCTAATTTATAAAAATATATTCCCGATGGGTTATTAGCTAAATTAACCTTTATTTTATTTATTCCATTCTGAACCTTTATTTTTTTATTGTAAACCATTTGTCCTAAAATATTATAAATAGATAATACTCCGTAGGTATTATTATTTGAATTAAATATTATTGTAGTACTATTATTAAAAGGATTAAGATAATTTTTGAAAATCTCAAAATTTTGGTTAACTGCACTTTCTTTAATTCCAGTTTGAACAATATAAGAAGGTGGATGCCCTATCCAGCAATTGGTTATCCAAACAGAATCATTCTCAATTGTGCTTTCATTATGGATTTTAAATAATTGAACATTAGCTATATCAAATCCTTCATCAAAATAAAAAGAATTTAAAGGAATAGAAATCGAATGCCATATTCCATCAAACGCTTTTTTATCAATCAAATAACTTGCTTTCTTGCCCTCATTATCAACAAAAATTACCTTAATAGATTCATAGCTTTTTTTTGACTTAATATCTAAAAAAAGAGTATCTCTCCTAAAAATCTCTGATAAATCTGCATTCTCAACAAATTTCCATAAAACACTGCTTTGTCTATTTGAATTTTTATAGATCCATACAATAGCTTTTCTTCCATTCTCTCCTGGGATATTTTGAATGCCAGAAGAAAAATGTGAATTAAAAAAACCTGTCTTGAAACCAAAACCATAATCAAATCCCGTAAAAAATACCAACGGAGAGATAGCCTTAGGGTATTTATCAGGTTTGCCAAACCAAATATCGGATAAATATATTCGAATATTTTTATTTTTATTATTATACCAAAATGCCAATTTATCAATATTAGAAAAATCAAATCCATCTTTAATGTTCCAATTTTCAAGCTTTAATAAATATGATTGCCATTTATTAATAGAAGAAAAATCTGAAAAATCCAAAGATGTAAAAAATCTTTTGTTATCACTATCAACAAAACCTATAAATAAAGTATCAACAGGCTTGTTAACTTTAATATAAAAGGATAACTCCAAATTTTCTAATATTGTGTTCCAGAAAAAATAATTTCGCACATCCCAATAAAGCATAGTATAATCAGAATTAGTATTAGATTCCCATAACAAGGCATTTGAACCAGGTCTATACCCATAGGCTTTATATAAACCAGAATTTTCTGAAGCATTTATAAATTCAAATTTATCCAAAAAACCTCCATTTTCATTAGAAAAAAGAGGGACAGAAAAAAGTCTAAAATAAATATCATTATAAGACAGATAATTAAAATGATATAACACTCTATTGTAAAAATCATTATAATCTTTACTTTCTTCAGGTGTCCATAAAATTTCACTCAAAGCCAACAATCGTGGAAACAATTGATATTCTGCTTTCTGATTCGATGCAACATATTCAGTCCACAAACACGCTTCACCACCTAATATATATTTTACTTTATCAATTGGAAGTTCAGGAGGTACTGGATTAAAATTATAAATATGTTGCAAAGAATTATCATTTTCTTCCATATTAAAATATAAATAATTAATGGGAGACATTATTACATAATGGTTATTATTTGCTGCTTCAATACCACCGTTAATACCTCTCCATGATTGCACAATAGCATTATCCGCAAGACCTCCCTCCAGAATTTCATCCCATCCAATAATATATTTCCCTTTTGAATTAACAAAATTTTCAATTCTTTTTATAAAATAACTCTGAAGTTCATGCTCATCTGCCAGATTTTCATCTTTTATCCTCTGTTGACACTTCGGACAATAATGCCATCTATCTTTTGGCACTTCATCACCACCAATATGAATATACTTTGATGGAAATAACTCCATAACCTCACTTAAAATATTTTCCAGGAACATAAATGTACTATCATTACCAGCACAATATACATCTTTGAATATCCCCCAGGTAGTAGGTACACTAAAAGGACCACCTGTACAGGAATATTGCGGATATGATGCAAGTGCGGCAAGAGAATGGCCTGGCATCTCAATTTCAGGAATAACCTCTATACATTTTCTCTTTGCATATTCTATTACCTCTTTTATTTCATTTTGAGAATAAAAACCACCGTATAAAGTGTCATGCTCAATTCTATACGAACCAATTTCAGTTAATTTGGGATATCTTTTTATCTCAATTCTCCACCCATGGTCATCTGTTAAATGCCAATGAAATTTATTCAATTTATATAATGCCATCATATCAATATATTTTTTAATAAAATCTATTGAAAAAAAATGCCTTGAAACATCAAAATGCATACCTCTCCATAAAAAATTTGGGTAATCTTCTATGTTCATACATTGCAACTTAATATAAGGTTTTCCCCAATCTATAAGTTGATAAAAAGTCATAAATCCATAAAACACACCTGGTACACTATCTGCTTTAATAAAAATAGTATCTTCAGTAACAGTGAGTAAATATCCCTCAGATTTTAAATCTATATCAATATCATTCCCCATTACTTTAATAGTTTTACCTGCTTTGTTATAATTCACAACTATAACAAGATCCAAAATAGAATCCAGCTTTTCTATAAAATCATTTATGATATTATATAAATCACTATTCCAAAAACTGCATTGCAAAGAATCAAATGCAATATTAATAGTATCTGCAGCAAAAAATTCATTAGAAAGATAATCTATATGCACTGGCTTTGGAATAATATTTACCTCATCACCATAAGAAAAGTTAATTAAAAAAATTAATAAACTAAACACCAATTTCTTCATCTTATCCGACCTTATTTTAAAAAAATTATGTTTTTAATTTTTTCTTTTTTGCAGCTGGAAATAAAATATTATTTAAAATTAATCTATAACCAGGAGAGTTTTTATATAAAGATAAATCTGTTGGAGGATCTCCTACAAAATGTCTATAATCCTCAGGATCATGTCCGCCTAAAAATGCAAAAAAACCTTTACCAATATTTCCATAAATATATTTTACAATATTTGTCCCTTCCTGTTTTCCCAATATAACTACATAAGGTTTAATAAATTCTTCATAAAAAGCAGTTGTTTGTCCCATAAATCCTTTTATAATACTTGTATGATCTTGAGTTAACATTGTCGGTATTGGATCAAATTTTGCAGAAAAATCAAATAATTTAAAAGCATCAGCTTCCGGGCCTTTTAACCCTATCCCTCTATCAGGTGTTGTATCAATAGATGAATGTTTATAAACATACGGATTGGTATAAATTGAAAAATTATAAAAAGCGAAACACTGATCAAATTTTAATTTTGCCTTATAATTAGGATCAATAGGATCATGATCAAATGGTGTATCACAAATATCCGTATTACGAGCAGCAAGAGCGACATCAAAAGTCTCTGTTGCAGAACACATCGCAAATAAAAAACCACCGTTTAAAACAAAACGCCTAATCTCTTCAACAACTGCAAGTTTCAATTTAGAAACCTTCTTAAACCCCAAACTATGGGCAAGCTTTTCCGATTCTAACTGCTGATTTATATACCACGGTTCTCTTCCATAAGTAGCCCAAAATTTACCATATTGACCTGTAAAATCCTCATGATGCAAATGTAACCAATCATAATTTTCTAAAACACCGTTCAATACCTCTTCATCAAATATCTTATCATATTTTATCTTTATATAATCCAACACTAATGTTACAGCATCATCCCATGGCTGACTATTCGGAGGAGTATAAACTGCAATTCTTGGTGCCTTCTCAAGCTCCATAACATCCATATTATTTTGCTCAATTGTTGCCAATATCTTTGAATAATCACTCCCTGAAATCTTTTCAAAACTTACTCCCAATTCATAACATCTATTGGCAATAGATTCATTATCAGGACATAAAAATGAACCACCTCTATAATTCAATAACCACCTAACTTTAAAACCTTGCTGTAAAGACCAATAAACAACACCATAAGCACGTAAATGATCCTTTTGTTTTAAATCCATATTTATCAATAAATAATCACATAATGCCAAATTATAAAATACTACTAAAAAAATTACTATTTTTTTTATCATTTTTTACCCTTCTTTTTTTAATTTATAATAGTAACACATATATCCTTCTTTATCAAGTATTTTTTATTTAAAAACATTATCTCTATATGAAAAAGATATAAACCATTATCTAATTTTTTATTATTTATTTTGCCATCCCATATTATATGATAATAATTATAAACATCAGCACCCGAATTAATCCAGCCCTTCAAATTCCCCTGTATGTCAAAAACAGCATATCGAATAATTCCTTTATCATCTATTGAACTCACCTCTATATCCAAATTTTTATTTTCTTTATATACAATAATATCATTTTCAACATTAAATATAGAACTACTTTCCCTGCTAATACTATAAATACTATTAACTCTACCGGGAGTACATCCATTTATATCTTTACAAATACCCCAATTATCATTAACAAAATTATTATTATATGGATTAATTTTTTCCCAGCTTAAACCATCACCGGGATCAAAATCCCAACAAAATTGTTCGATCAATTCATTTCTTAAATACAAAAAAACACAATCATTCTCAGATTTTAAAGTATTTCCAATCGTTTTATCATTCGCTATGGTTATAATGACAACACTATCAGGAATAGATAAAGGATTTTCTTCCATTGGATAATCTGGATCTAATAATAAAGCATAATGCCCCGGTAAAACCATACTATTTGTTCTACCAGGGAATAACTTTATAATATCATTGGTGTCAGCTAAATCTGTAACCCTGTAATTCAAAATATCAATAGTATCATTTCCATTATTGAAAAACTCAATAAATTCTAAATAAGAATATGTTCTATCTGAACCCGCTACATTACAATAAACTTCATTTAAAACTAAACGAGCAAATAAAGAAACCGGGATAAAAAAAAACAATAAAAATCTTATCATCCCTTTGGAATATGGATTGGAAAACCTATTGATAATTCTGCTGTTTCTTTGATAATCTCAGATAAAGTAGGATGAGCAAAAATAGATTCTCCTATCTTATCTATTGTTAATTGATTATCAATAGCAATAACAAAATATCCAATCAATTCTGTTGCTTCTGGACCAATAATCTTCGCCGAGACAATCTTCTTTGTAATAGCATCATAACTCAGCTTCACAAAACCGCTATAATCATCAATTGCAATAGCTTTTCCAATAGCTTGATACGGAAATTTTACTGTTTTTATTTTTTCTGGCTGAATATCTAAATCTTTTACACTAACACTTGCATATTGTGGTGATGAATATACACAAGCTGGTACTACTTTTTTATCTGAAAATTGATGACCTTTAAGGAATTCAACAACTCTTATTCCTTCAAAAGATGCAACATGAGCAAGCTGAGGTGTATTAATAATATCTCCAATCGCAAAAATATTACTTACAGTTGTTTGATAATTATTATCCACCACTACGAATCCATTTTCCACCTGAATTCCAATTTTCTCATAATCAATACATTCTAAATTAGGCTTTCGACCTATCGAAAGCAAAACTTTATCTGTAACTATCTCAAAAATATCTCCCTCTATTTTTTTAATAGATAAAGTAACTTTTCCATTATTTATACTAACATCATTGACTATATGGGAAGTATAAATTTTAACTCCCATCTTCTTTAATTCTTTGGCTAAAAATTCTGCCATCTCTTCATCTTCTGCTGGTAATATATGCTCCATCATTTCAATAATAGAAACTTTAACCCCTACCGATGCCCAAATATAAGCAAATTCAATACCAATAACTCCGCCACCAATTATTACAATATGCTCTGGCAATTCTTTCAAAAGTAAAGCATCATTACTTGAAAGAATAAATTTACCATCAAAAGCTATATTAGGAATGCTTTTAGGAGAAGAACCTGTTGCTAAAATTAAATTATCAAATTCTATAATTTGTTCATCCACTCCATTTCTTACTTTTATATGAGTATTCTCTTCTAAAAAACCTGTTCCTCTTATTATATCTACATTATTTTTCTTAAGTAAAAACTCCACTCCTTTTGATAATCTATTCGCTACAGATCTACTTTTATCAATAATTTTAGCAAAATTTATCTCAGGTACTTCTGTAAAAATACCAAACTTTTTACTTTTTTTTATCTTATTATAAGTATCAATATAATTGATTATCGTTTTTGTAGGGATACAACCTATGTTCAAACATACCCCACCTACACTATCTTTTTCAATAATTGCTGTTTTTAATCCAACTTGAGCTCCTCTAATAGCAGCAACATATCCCCCAGGCCCACTACCTAAAACAACAAGATCATATTTTTTATTGCTCATATAAAACTCCTTTCAGTTTAAATACAAATTAATATTTAAAAAAAATACAAATATATGTCAAGAAAGTTTATAAAAAATCTAATTGCCAAAATAAATATTAAAAATTTTTACTATGAAAAAACTATAACTTTATATTTTTTTTAAATCTCTTCTTTCTAAAATCCAAAATATCTTTATTCACATCTGACAACTTCTTCAATTCAGAATTTATAATACGAATTCTATCTTTCTTATTTCTATGTGCTTTATAATGACCTTTCAAATTGTTCGGTAATTTTTTTATAATATTAACAAAAGCTAAAGGAGAATATCCTGCATTATTTACAATTCTAATTCCCAATTTATCCGCTTTATCTTCCTGCTTTCTACTATATCCATTTAAAATGGCTTTTGTTACTATACCAGAAATATCATTAAAAATATTAGTAAGTTTTGCAAATTTTTCTTTGTCTTTTGTAACTTTTTCCATAGTAAAATCCACAATACTTTTTATAGCCTCTATTTTTTTCGTTTTAGAAATTGAGTTTATTGCATCTTTATTGCAAATATGTGCTATCTCATGTGCCAATACAGCCGCTAATTCATCCTCATTATCACATAATTTCAATAATGCTTTTGTTATAAAAATATGACCTCCAGGGGTTGCATAAGCATTAATATTTTTTTCATCATTTAATACTAAAAAGTAATATCCATTATACAAATAAGGTCTTGGTGATTCTAAAACAAGAGAATTGCCAACCATATTAACATATTGTGTTACTTGTTTATCAGTATATAAGCCATACTTGGTAATTATATATGCTGCAGCTGAACGACCAATATAATATTCCTCTTCTGGTGTAAAATCTCTAACTGCATCATAACTTTTTTTAACAACATTTACTGTTTTTTTTAAATTATCATTTTCTGCTATCTTCTTTAACTTATCTGTACTAATACATGTAAATAAGAAAAATAACAACATTATAAAAATATAATTCCTCATTTTTGACCTACCTTCTTAAATTCACATAATTTTCCGTTTTTTCTAAATACAATACCAGTTTCAATAAAATTATCAATTTTAGCCAATTTTTCCCCAATATCAAGTAGATCAAATCGCAACTCCTTATGTTCTAATTTGTAATTTTTTTCAACTATTTCATTAAATCCCTTTGTTGCTGCTGTAATTTCAGATGCTGACGCCTGCTTTTTTGTCTTCCCTAAAATAACAATCTTATTAGAAGTAAAAGATGATTTATGTAACCACCCTTGTATATGCCCAAACTTAATTTTGTAATATGCACCTTTTTTCTCTAACAATGTAACTTTTTCGCCATAATCCAATTCTGCAACTTTTTTAGCAAATAAATTGGGTTTCTCCAAAACAAAAGCTTTTTTTATAGAAATATAACCATCATTAGCATAAGTACTTACAAACAAAAATAATATAAATATAAATTTTTTCATAGCCATTTCCTCCTTCTTATATATATCTTACAAATATATTTTAAATAATCAACTATTTTTTCTCCCCCTGAGCTTCAAAAAAGAAATAATACAGAAAATATCTTGACAAATAAAGAAAAAAATAATTTATTAAAATTATGAATGAAATAAAAATACCAAACAAAGAGAAAATATTGAATACATTAAAGGCTGGCACTCATATTAATTTAAAGGGTGAGATATTAGTTGCCAGAGATCAGGCACATAAAAAAATAATTGAGTCATTAAAGACACATAAAGCATTAAAAGAGATCTTAAAGAACCAATTAATTTTTTATATGGGACCTTCCCCTGCTCCACCATTTAAAAAAATAGGCTCAGCAGGGCCTACTACATCTTCCAGAATGGATAAATTTGTCCTACCATTATTAGAAAATGGTATAAAAGGATTCATCGGGAAAGGCAAACGCGATCCATCATTAATAAAATATTTTCAACAATATAAAGCTATATATCTAATAACTTATGGCGGATTGGCAGCTTTATTGTCAAATAAAATAACCGATTACACTATAATCGATTACCCGGAATTAGGCACAGAAGCTTTAGCTAAAATTTATGTTAAAAATTTTCCAGCTATAGTAGCCATAGATATATTTGGAAACTCTATATATTAATATATTCTAATTAATATGTGCTAAAAAAAACTCATTTTTTAATATAAAAATGCATCCCAAATCTTTAATTGATTGATATACAAAATATTATAAAGTTGGCATATTAAATGCAGTATTATTCTATGAAAAAAAGGAGTGAATTATGTTCGTATTAATAGTAATTACAGGTTTTTTGGTTTCAGCCAGCATCATCTTCAGTGTATTCTATTTAAATAGAATATTAAAAAAATTTATCTTAAAAATGAACAATGACTTGACAATTTCAAATTAATTAATATATTATAATTAAACAAGCAAGGAGTGGTACAATGAAAAAAATTATAATAATAGTATTACTAACAATAAGTACTATAAGTTTAATATTTGCTAATGATACTATAAAAATAAAAAAAGTTAATGGAAGTGCCTATATTTTTAATGAAGACTTAAACAAGTGGGAGATACTCAAGACTAATAATCAATTATCTTTTGATACAATTGTAAAAATCCAGGACAAATCTTTACTTTACTTAATTGTTAATAACGACGAATCTATAATTTCTGGACCTTTTACAGGAAGATTGGGTGAATTATTATCAAATGATAGCAAATATGATGAAGCAATTAATCATATAATAAAGAAAATTCCGGATGCTAAACAAAGCGATAGAAAGATTGAAATTACAGTACAATCTGCTGCTGTAATCAAAGGTAATAAGGTAAATATCAAAAAAGTTCCTTATAAATGGCAAATCTCAAAAGAAAAAACTAATTCTAATAAATAAAGTTTATCTATAATAATCTTTTATTTTAAAAATATTTGAAGTTAATAGTGTGATAAAAATATTATAGTTGCTAAATAGGGAAAAAACAAATATTCATCCTTTTATAATAAAAAATTCTAAACTTTTAATAATATGATAAATAGATTTATGACATAAATATAAGTTCTTCATCACTGCTGGTGATATAGAAAATTTTAAACTATCTCAATCATAATCAATAATAAAAGATTCTATTATAGCTCATTATTAAAGCATATTTACTATGATATATTGTATCTTTATTGAATTTGTGAACCGCACTCATCTAATTAAAAATATTCAAAAATTAAGTGTATCTGAATATATCAAAATGGAATCTTCAGAATTATAATACTTAACAAAAAAATTTATTATTGTAGCTTTTACATTTAAATAAACAAATTTAATATCTAAATCTATTGGACAATTACATTTACAGGGATTATTAGCATATTCTATTTCATAAATATTTAATAAATTAATATTGCTTCCAATCGATAAATCATACTGTAAATTTATTGAATCCACACAACAATTAAAAATAGCATCGATATGTTTAATATGCAAAGTATCATTAAAAAATTTTATTTCAAAATTTTGACCATTTTGACTATTTTTTTTAAGTGAATTATTACCTTTACACTCTGAAAAATAAAAATTATTCAAAAAAATATTGCTTTCGTCTTCAGAATTAGAACAATAAAATATAAACGTTAAAAGTAAAATAAGAATATATCTGGACATGCTCTCCCCTTTTTGTTGCTTATACTTTTTTGCTTATAAATTAAAATTTAACAGTAAAATGTCTATGCGAATGGCAATTAAGATTAACAGCAACAGGTAGCTGAGCTATATGGCAAGGATATTTTTCAATATAAACATCAAAAGCAGTGACATCTCCGCCCAACCCCATCGGGCCGATTTTCAAATTATTTATTCTATTCTTGATAATATTTTCCAATTCATCGTAATAAGGATCAGGATTTTTAGAACCAATATCCCTGAGTAAGGCTTTCTTTGCTAACATAGCTGCATATTCAAAATTACCACCAATGCCAATGCCAACAAAAAAAGGAGGACAGGCATCAGGTCCTGCTTTTTGCACAACATCAATCACAAAATTAATTATTTCATCTTTTCCAGCAGTCGGATTAAACATCTTCACTGCTGCCTTATTTTCTGCACCACCCCCCTTTGCACAATAACTAATCTTCAATCTATCATTTTCTGAAGGTAAAAAATGAATAATAGGTGGTAAATTATCCCCTGTATTAATCCTTTTCAAAGGATCATTAACAATAGATTTTCTAAGATAACCATCCTTATATGCTCTTTTTGTTGCCTTATATAATATATTTTTAATATCAGTAATTCGCATATCAATCTCACCTATTTCAACAAAAAACACAGCCACTCCTGTATCCTGACATAATGGTAGTTTTTCAGAAGATGCAATATTAGCATTTTCTAACATTAAATCAAAAAATTTTTTAGCACCTGCAAATGTTTCTCTTTCCTTTAATTCACGTATTAATTTCCTATAAGAATCATCTATATCAAAATGCACTCTTAATATATTTTCATATATAATATCTTCTATTTTTTTAAGATCAATACGGCACATAAATTACTTCTTCCTCCACTTCAATGCCATACTCATTTTTTATTTTTTCTTTAACAAAATTTATCAACCAGAGAACATCTTCTGCCTTACCATTTCCTAAATTAATAAAAAAATTACCATGTTTGGGATAAATCATTATATCATTTTTTCTAAATCCTTTAAGATTTAATTCTTCAATCAATTTTCCAGTAGGAATACCATAATCATAATTGTTCTTAAAAACACAACCTGAATTAGGATATTCAAACTGACCTTTATTAACTCTATCATAATAATTTTTCATTGTAATTTGTTGTATCTTATATTTATCACCGCTTTTTAAAAACAACTCAGCTCCTAAAATCAAATATTGTTTATATTGAAAAATAGAATTTTTATATCCAAATTCACAATTAATATTATTCAAATTCAAAATATTGAAATTTCCTAAATCGAGAACATCTACATTTTTAACTATATCACTAAATTGTCCACCATAACATCTGGCATTCATAAAAATAGCCCCACCAAGCGAACCAGGCAATCCACCGGCAAATTCCAGCCCAGACAACGAATTCTCAATAGCAATTTCAGTCAAAATATCAATAGAGATTCCTGCTTCAAAATAATACTTATCCTTTTTAATTATAGTTCTATTTAAATTTTTAGTCGAAATAATTACTCCATTAAATCCTCTGTCATCAAATAAAATATTAGCACCTTTACCCAATACAAAATATTTTAAATTATTATTTTTTATTTCCTTAAAAAGTCCTGGTAAAACTTCTATTTTATCAGGAAAAACAACAAACTTGGCAGGCCCGCCTATTTTATAAAAGCTAAGTTTTGATAATAAAAAATCCTTTTTAAATTCAATATTATTTTCCTGAAGAAATTTCTCAAAAATCATGCCCGCCCTTAGGTTCTTTTGCTAATTTTACAAAATTTCTAAAATTTTCTATTTCTTTCTCTCTGCCATAAACAATAAGACAGTCATTAGCTCTTATAATAGTCATTGGATTTGGATTAATAACAACTCTCTGAGTATCAGCAAATTTAATTCCTAAAATAATAACATCTATTAACCATTTAGATCGTAACTCTCTCAAAAATCTCTCAACAAGAAAAGAATCTTCTGGAATTATAATTTCATTTAAAGTCAAAACCTCATCGTTTGTTTTGCTCATTATTTCAAGAAAAGATATCACATTTGGCTTTAAAGCATAAGCGGCAAGTCGTAATCCTCCAATTCTATTGGCAGAAACAACAAAATCTGCTCCAACTTTCTGCAATTTCTTCTCACTTGTATCATCATGGCTAATAGATATTACTTTTATTTTTTCATTCAATTCTTTAGCAGTCATAATAATAAATAAATTATCTTCATCTCTTGAGGTAGCAGTAATTATACCTTCTGCTTTTTCAATATTAGCAATTTCTAATGTCTCTTCTATCATGGGATTTCCCAATAACACTGTAACATCATCGTAAGTTAATAACAACTCATTAAAAAAGTCTCTTTCTTTGGTAATCACTACAAATGGCTTTTTATTAGACAAAAATTCACTAATGATATACTTTCCAATACCCTCATCTGTACAAATAATATAATGATTATAAAGTTTTGATAATTTCTTTTTCATCTTTCTATCCTTGAAATATTGATTAAGTTGACCTTCTATTAATAAACTTGTTCCTTGAGTAAAAATATAAGCCAATAATCCAATTCCACTAAAAATTAAAAAAATAGTTATAACTCTACCCATAAAACCCAAATTTCCAACTTCCTTAAAACCAACAGTAGTAATTGTTATTATAATCATATAAAACGAATCAAACCACGAAAGTCCAGCTATAAAATGATACATTAATAAAGAAAGAAATATAATAAAAAATAAAATTAAAGCAGCTAACTTTAACTTATGTAACTGTACCATTATAAAAATTCTCTATATTCATTTTTATAAAATCAGCTCTTGATATACCTACTTCTTTTAACATAATAGGCAAAACGCTATGTTCCCCTAAACCAGGTAACAAATTAACTTCTAAAAAATATATATCATCATCTTTGATAATATAATCTATTCTAACAGCACCCATTAAATTGATTTTATTATAAATATTCTGAGATATAATATTTAGCCTACATCCAAGACTCTCATTCTTAAAAATTTTTATATTTATTCCATTATTAGAATGTTTTACAAAAAAATCTAAAAAACCTTTTTTACTTTCTGGAACAACTGCAGGCAAATCAATAAAACGATCTTTATATTTAAAAACTCCAACTGTTACTTCTTTTCCCTCAATAAATTTTTGAATGATAAAAGAATTAGTATATTTAGAATTTCTATCCCTATAATCTATTAAAATATCAACAGATAAATTATCATATACTTCCATTCCAATGGAAGAACCAAGATTATTTGCCTTTACTATATATTTACAGCCGAAATCTAAATCCAAGACAATGCCTTCAAAATCTTCCTCTGTGGTATTTAGATTAAAATAAAATGTCTGAGGAATTTTAACATTTTTTATATTTTCTTTAATAAATAATAAAGTATTATACTTGCTGTATGTCAAAAATGCAGATTCATAATCAAACATATTCGTAGGAATATCGAAATAAGTACAAACAGATTGGAATATTCCATCCTCACCATATTTACCATGAGTAAAATTAAAAATAAAATAATCATTATTTTTTACAAATCTAACAAAGTCCTCTAAAGTCAATTTATATCCATACTCAATTATACTCTCTATACTTTCATAAAATCTTAAATCCGGAAGAAAAAAAATATCCCCTTCAATATGACACGCTATTCCTCTAAAATAATTTTTTACTTCACTATCATTTTTTATATCATCAACAATAGCCTTATATGAACTAAAAGTAGCTTGATACTCAAGAGTTCCAGAATTAAAATATAAAATAAAATCCTTCATAATTGCTCTTCATCGATTTTCCTAATCTTAGCAGATAAAATTTTTAATAATACTTCTAAAAGTTCAACATAAATATTTAAATTGTCTGCTTTCAATTTCATAAAATTATCACGAGAGAAAATCCCCACTTTCAAATCTGTTTTAGCCACAGCTGTGGCACTACGAGGCAAACCATCTATAAAAGACAATTCTCCAAAAAAATCTCCTACTGTAGCAGATGCTATCTTTTTTTCATTCCCATTCTTAGTTAAATAAAAATCAACTATTCCATCTAAAATAAAATATAATTCCTTTTTTGACTCTTCATTAACTTTAAACAATATAGAATCCTTTACATATTCCTTTTCCAGAAAAAAACCAGCTAAAACCTCTGCACTTTCAGTATTAAAATATTTTTTTAATAAATTTACCAACACAAAAACCTCCTATTAACTTAATTCAAGAGATACTATTTGATTTTTACCCCTGATTTTAGCATTGTATAACGCAGAATCAGCTTTTGCTATTAATTCCTCTGATGAAAATCCATAAGCATATTCACATAAACCTATAGAAACTTTAATTTGAAAATATTCTTCTAAAGAAGAAAACTGAAAATTTTTCATCAAAATATTAATCTCATTTTGAGTTTTATCCTGTACCAAATCTGAAAATGTAATGTACCTACTCAATTGTTTAATAATCCTAGAACAAATTTTCTCAGCTTCCGATATATTCGTATCAATAAAAATAATTACAAATTCATCCCCTCCATATCTCGAAACAACATCTGTTTCTCTACAAACATTATATAAAACCTCTGAAACTGTTTTTAAAACAAAATCTCCTTTTAAATGTCCAAAATTATCATTAATTTGTTTAAAATCATCCAAATCCAAAATAGCAACAACAAAGGAAAAATCAAGCTTATTATGCTTTTCAAAATACCTTTGTGCTCTTTTTATCTCATTATCTAAAAATTCCCTAAACTTCCTAAAATTATACAAACCAGTCATAGGATCTGTATTTGATAGAACCTCCAATTTTTTTATGGTTTCCTGTAATTGTCTTGTTCTTTCCTCTACTAAAAATTCTAATGTTTTATTATAATCTTTTAATTTTTCTTCTGCTAATTTATATTCATAATTTAAATTCCATTTTTCTGTCAAAGCTAAAGCAAGCTGCTTTATTTCGTCAACATCAAAAGGTTTTTTTAAAAATAATAATTTACTCGGGTAACCTATTTCTTGTACTATTTCTTTTCTATTATGATCAGAATAGGCAGTCACAATAACCATTTCTATTTCTTTATCCACCTGTCTAATCAATTTAGCAGTTTCTTTTCCGTCAATACCAGGCGGCATTCTCATATCAATAAAAGCAACAGCATAAGGGAAATTTCGTTCAAGAGATTTTTTTACTTTTTCAACCCCCTCTAAACCCTGTTTGGCAAAATCTAATTGATATTCTTCTATCAAATTTTTATCTTCTATAACTTCATCATCAAAAAGTTCTTTCTCCAATTCATCAAAATCATCATAAGTTATATCTGATGGCGATAAAATATTTTTATAAGTATTTAAAATATCTTCTTGATCATCAATTATTAATATTCTATTATTTTTAAAATTAGCAACCATAACATTAAATATATTAAAAACAATCAAATTGTCAATAAATTTCTAAAAAGAAAAAATATTCTTTGATTAATTTTATAGACTAAAAATAACCTACTAATAACTCATTACCTGTCAAAATATTATGTAAAAGCATAATTATTCTACCAAAAAACAATATCATCAATTCCATAATGATATTAATATGTTAATCTACTTTAGTAAACTCTTAGACAATTAAATATGCTTCTGTAAATTCTACTCCATTTCTCAATAAAAAGCATCATCTTCTCTTTCCCTT
>CAYLKS010000028.1:0-37214 GCA_964384205.1 uncultured bacterium
AAAAGATAGCAGATATTATAAAATGTGATTGTTTGAAAAAGGTTAGCTATCTTTTTTTAATCTTGCTTATAATTACCTAAAAAATTGCCAATGATAATATAGATTCAATATTTACCTAAATATTCTTAAATATAGTAAAATTTTAAGATAGTTTTTTGTATTAAAGCGATTTTAGTGTTTTTTCTACTTGTAAGAATATAACAAATTTACTATTTTTCTCAAACTTGACATATTAGCAGATTTTCTCTATATTTTTATTAAAAACAGAGGAGAAGGTTATGAAGATTTCTATTTATTTGTTTTTTTTGTTGTTATTTCTAAATATATATGCCGAGCCCAAATTAAAATTTCATCATATTATTGAAATTAAAAAGAATTCAACGAAAGATACTCTTGTTATGCCTTTATTGGGTGTAATCTCCGGACCTCTGCCTACGTATAATTCGGAAGCGCCTGATTTAACAAAGCATTTACAGGATATAGGGATTTTAAGTATTAGGAATAATGATTATTACGATGATAGATTGGATATGGAAGGGATTTTTCGGTGTCCTGATACAAGTGTATATCCTTCGTGGGATTGTGATGCTAATAATGATGAGTATTATCATTGGGGACCTTCGGATACTTTATTTGACAGTATGGTTAAGGGCGGATTTGAGGTTTTTTTTAGGCTTGGTGGAGAATACGAGTGTGGTATTAGAAAGCATGATTTCAAAGGACCGCAAAATTTAAAGCAGGAAAATAACTGGATTATTGCCGCAAAAAAGGTTGTTGAAAGATATGATAATTGGAATAACAGGAATAATGTATTAAAATATTTGGATATTTGGACGGAATTTCCGGGAGAACATTTCTGGACAAGAGATAATTTGGATTTTATTAAATTTTGGCAAAGGGCTTATGATAGTTTAAAGACAGCTTTTCCTGATAAGAAAATTGGCGGTCCCGGATTTGTTCCCAAATCTACGCTGGATATTATGCAAGGTGTTGATTCTGCATTGCCAGTTGCTTTTTTGTCAGCTTTATATGAAAAACAAACTAAATTGGATTGGCTTGGTTGGCATTTTTGGTCTAATGACCCGGAAGATTTTATAAAAGCTAATAAAGGTTTCGAGGATTTACTGCACGGAGAAGGAAGTTTTTCCAATGTTCCATGGAAAAATACAGGCTTTTTTGATAATGTGGAATTAATATGTGATGCTTATGGTTCTTCAACTACATATATGGATAGTGTCACTGGTGAATTTGTGGAATATCCCAAAAAGATTAAAAATGAAATTTATAATAAATCGAGAGGGGCAGCAATTTTAACCGGTATCTGGATAGCTCTACAATATACATCGGTAACTCAAGCTTATTATTACAGATGCGGTGATCCTAAATCAGACCCTAATGCAGATCCTAATTCTTCAGATTCGCAAATTGGCATGCAAGGATTATTCTTCGGCGACAAAAATGGAACTTATAAGCCTGCTGCATATAGTGTGAAACTTTGGTCAAAACTTTATAATGAATATAATAAACTTTTGACTGTACCGCTTCCATCATTGTCTATCTCAGATACTACAAAAAAACTGTGGGTAATTGCAGGACAAAACCAAAATGGAGATATCGGAATAATAGTTGCAAATTTGTATGATTTTTCTCAAAGTTTTGAATTCAAATTATTCGGTAACGATTTTCAACCTAAGGATTATGATATTATGCTTTATGAAGTTTCAGATAGAAATTCAGGCATTGTAAGTACGAAATTGTCTAATATGGATACTTTTATAATTGATAAATATAGTGTGCAATTTTTTGAAATAAAGAAAAAAGTTACAGGATTAAATGAAAAGAAGAAGGATTTTTTGGGTAAAATAAAAATTTATCCCAATCCTGTTAAAAATGGTGAATTTTATTTACAGTGCAACAATATTGCAAAAGACGATCAAATTGCATTATGGAATTCCATTGGTGAAAGAATTTATAATTTTAAGATTTTTAGAGAAAATAAAAGGTTAAAGATAAAGGTGTCAGAACTTCCATCCGGTATTTATTTCGTCAAATTTAGGAATAAAATTTTTCAACTTACAATATTAAAATCAAGGAAATAGTTTTTATTTATTTTGCTTTTAATTTAGTTTCAAGATATTGTATGGCTTTTTCTATTTTATTTTTTAATGTATTTGGACAATGATTTAAATATTTTTTATGCCAATATAAACTTGTTTTATAGTCTTTTAATCCTAAATATGACAATGCTAATATATATTCATAATCGAAATAATCGGGAGCAATTTTTGATAGTGTAAATGCTAATTCAATAGCTTTTTGAAATTTTCGATTTTTAAAATAATAGCTAATTCTATAAAAGCAGGAGCTGTTGGTTTGTAGGTATCATAGACTGCAAATTCGAGTTCTTTTTGTGCTTGGCTTATTCTATTATTTTTAATAAGTATTTTAGCGTATAAATATGCAAACCAAGAATTTTTTGATCGTTCTGATATTTTTTTATATCTGAAAAAAGATATAAATACACTATGGATATGATCAATAATAAAGTGATAATTTTAGTTTTATGCTGTATTAGATTTATAAAAAAATAATATAATCCGATGGCTCCGAGAATACAATCAGTAGCGAAAATAGGTAGTCTATATCTTGAGTTTGGAATAGTTACAATAAATGAAATGCTTAATAAAAAAGACGATGTAATAATGAAAAATAATAATGACTGCTTTCTTTTGAAAAAGTAGAATATTGAAAAAATTGATAACAGATTAATAAAAGCAAAATTTAGAATCATAAGATGTAATATATTAGAATGCCTAACAAATTGATAAAAATCAATGTTGCAAGGAATTTCGTATGCTCCATACCAATTTTTAATATCATAATAATGAGCCTTTAAAATGTTTATAACTCCCCCTTTTCGCAATAAGTTAAATCTTTCTTTAGGATTGTCGTAAAGAAAAAAATCTCTTTCAAATCCGGGTTCGTATGACCAAGGATTTGTTACAATTCCCGGTTTTATATAGTTAAAGGGATTATAGGACTTAGTTGCATAATTAAAATAGTATCCTCTGAATTTAAAAGGGATTATTATAGATGAAAGTCCAAGAGCAAAAAATATTAACAATGCGGTGATTTTGTTTGTTGCTTTATTTTTGATAATATATATATATATATATATTATACTAAATGTAAATATAACCAAAAAATTAAGTCGGTTTGCCAGAGCTAACGAATTAGCAAATCCGAATAAAAAAAATGTTTTTTTGTAGGTTGTTTTCGGATTAAAGTAAAGGTATAGTATATGAAAATTAGTAAAACAGCAGATAGAAATTCTCGTAATGTTATTAGTGAATACACCCATATAGGGCCTGCTAACATTAACAGAATAAGTGATAACAGGCTAATTTTATAATTTTTTGTTAAATGATAAGTGATATGGTATATCATATAGGCCATTAAAGCCATTAATATTATTTGTACGACTATAATAGTATTGTAGTCAGCAGAGAAATGAAGAAAAATTGACATTAAATCCGGATATATTGTTCGTGAACTCCAAACAGGATGAATATTCCATAATCCGTTTTTTAGAAAAAACAAACTTGCTTTATATAGGGAAAACATATCAAATCCTTCTGTAATATTAAAATATAACAGCAAGGTTTTTGTTTTTATTTCGTAATATATTGAGAGTCCAAGGATCAAAAAAATTGTAAATATTAGAAAAAAATTTTTGTTTTTTCTCCAAAACATATCACAATAATAGATATTCTTAGAAAAAAGTCAATAAAGATTTATAAGATTTTAATTTTTATCAAAATTTAAAGGAATTTTAAAGGTTTAAAGGAGACTGGTCTATTATTTAGAGATAAAATTTTAATTGAGTCTCATTTGAATTTGACAGGAAAAAATGTTTATTTTGGATTTTTATTTTTTAGTAACCATAATAAATGCTAATACCATATTTGTAGTGATATATAAAACACAGAAACAATCCTTCAGAATAAATATTAATTTTTGTTTTACAATTAATATATGCCATTTTATATTCATTGTATTTTTGATTTTATAATTTGTGTACAGGAATATTATTTATGACTAATGTGTTTTGGATATTCTCTCAAAATTATGAAAATTCCATAAATTTGCAGTAAACATCAAATATGCTCTGAAAAAGACAAAACTGTTATAGAAAAAAGTAAAAACAAATGATGGAAAAGGCTACCCAAAACAATATTGGATAATCTATTATTCTATTCTAATAAGCTATTGTTTTCGAGTATAACAATATCTATCTTCGGGAGAATTTCCGAAGATAGATTTTAATTTTACGGGAAAATAAAAAAGTGCCGTATTTTTTTTATAATACGGCACGTTCAAAAAATTTATTTTATCAAAATCAATTTATTCTTAAATACTCGCTTATCAACTTTAAGGTAAAGAATATAGACACCACTTTTTACTTTTCTTCCATAATCATCTTGTCCGTTCCATACTATTTCGTGTCTTCCGCATCGCTCAATTCCATTATACAATTCTTTAATTCTCTGCCCTAATGTGTTGTAAATAACAATTCTAACCTTATAATCCTTAGTTGATTTTGGCAATTCATATCTAATTTTAGTCTCGTTATTAAAAGGATTGGGATAATTCTGATAAAGTTTTACCGCGCTTATTTTCATTAATTCTTTTTCGTCTAATCCGGTATAACCTTGTATTTCAACTTCGGCATAGCCAATGCTATCAATATTACCGAATTCGTCTTTTGCTTTGATTATGTAAGAAATCTTTCTGTTTGCTTCATATTCAACTACATTACTATCAATATAATTATAATCTTTAAGTCCTATTTGTCCATCGGAATTTAAGCTATCAATAAGCAAAAAGGGTGAGCTCTCATAATCTCTTTTAAATATCAAATAAAATTTTACTTTATCCTTTTCTTCCACTTTCCATTGCAATTGCACTAAAGAATCATTTTTCACATATTGAGCGTTTATTTCTTTCAATTCTGCGAGATCTTTATTCTTATCCTGATAATCATCATATTTGTTACGAGGGTCCGTACCGTTCATGATTTCTCTATAATCACTTACACCTCCTCCGTCGGTATCGACATCCGTTGGATCACATCCGTATTTATATTCTAATTTGTTGGACAAACTATCATTATCATCATCTTCATCGGGATTATAAACATTATAATAACTTTCCCAATCGTCTGCCATCATATCATTATCATTATCCGCATCGGAGAGAGGGTGCTCATCAACATCATCCCATATCCAATCGTCGTCCGTATCCCACTTAGCCGGATTTGTTCCCGATGTATCTATTTCATAACCGTTTGACAATCCGTCTTCATCGTAATCTTCAGTTAAACTATTTATAACATTTATATCCCCGAAATATTTAATTTCAATATCATCCAATATACCGTCACCATCACTATCCTTATCATCGACAACTAATATTTCCGTGCCTTCGGAAAAATCACTATAATTACCAACACTATCATAGGCGGCAATCTTGAATAGATAGGAAGTTCCTCTGTCAAGATTTATTATTCTTACACTATCTTCATCTCCTATATCAATGGAACCTATCAAAGAATCAACATTCAAATTATCATATCTAACGGTATATCCGCTTGCACCATCTACTTTATCCCATTTTACCAATATATAAGTGCTATCTTTGCCATCTTCCAAAGTAGTATCAATATGTAATTCAAGAGTAGGTTTATTCGGAACAGGAGGCGCAATAGTATCAACAACCAAAGAATCGAATACAAAAGTAAATTCATTGGTTCTTCCGATTTCATTTCCTTTTTTATCTACTGATTTTACTATCATATAATATCTTGTCGTATTATTAACAGGTTTAAAGAAATAATAATTTTGATAAACTTCTGTTATGGAGTCCGTATAAGCACCGCTTTGATTTGAGTAATATATATTAAAATAATCATAAATACCTTGACCATCCCATTGTAAAAGTACATAATTATCACTTCTTTTTGCTCTGAGATTTGTCGGATTGAAATATTTTTTATTTTCATCGGTTATGGTTATTTTTTCTTTATAATAATATCTTTCAGGCGCATTACTACCGTAACTTACCAATGCAAAAATACTATACTCGCCGTTTTCAAGCCCGGATATATCAAATTCTACAGTACTATCTCCATCATTTTCTTTTATAGTTTCAAAATTTAACTTAAAAATATCGGAACTATCGTTTTTAGTATAATAGAAATCTATAAATGCAGTACTATCTTCGTAATAAGCACTATAATCTATTTTTAATTTAGTACCGTCAAGTAGAACATTCTTAAACTCAAATGAAGGTTTGAGATTCTCCCCCAAAAAACCTAACCTATAATCATCTTTTTTATCAACACCTAATACACAGGCTTTCCATCTACCAGCTTCGGAAGGTATAACAAAATAATATCCGCTATCGGATACAATATTATCGGATTTTTCTATTATCCATTCACTATAATATCTTTTCCCTGTAGGGCTTTCAAGTACTAATTCAGGCCGTTTTTCAGTATAATATTTCAATACTACCATCATGGTATCTGTCTTTTTCTCTGGAAAATAGTCAATATACAAAGAATCTATATTCTCTTCATTGAATAATTGAACAGCATAATCTTTAGGTTTAAGCAAACCTTTTCGTAATCTACGCAGATATACACTCTTCTTAAAATCAATAACATGATAAAAGTTAGTACTTGCTTTCAACCCTCCTCCGTCAAAAGGAACAAAAACAGAAAATGTGACAGAAGAAGTTTTCCATTCACAATCGCAATCCCATGTCCAAGGTTTCCACCAAGTACCACTGCAATGACAGGAAGGATATTTAAAACAGTTAATCCTAACATTACCAGAAGCTCCGTATCTTATCCTCCTATCTATATTAAATTTACCTGCCTGGACAAATAAATTGCTCAATACCCAATCACTCGGTGGTAAATCCACACCTAATACGGTTATTATTCCTTTGGGAACACCGAATCTTAAACGTCCTTTTATATAAAAATCCTTACTGATTCCAGAAGCATAGAGCCCGCCATTAACATATACTTTATATTTCCGAATTCTAAATCCACCCGAAAGCTCTCCTCTTATTACAATATAATCAATAAAACCGCCTGCTCTGAATAACAGATCATCCGTAATATAAGAATACTTAACCACTACATAATCCTGTTCATATTCATTATGAATACTCTCGAATTCAAGCCAAACACCGGCATATTTTATTTTAGCTAAAATATAAACAGTTCCGTAAAATCTTAATTTAGTATAACTATTTCTCAAGTAATCAAATTCAGCTCCGACCTTTCCTGTTAAAAGCATAGAAGTCATGCCGGCTCCCAAACCGAAATTTGCATTTCCTTTAAGATATACTCTTTCCAACTGATTATCTCTATTTCCTGTTAATGAAACCTCAGCATCAAACCCAGTAAACCACAACACAGGAGTAATCATTATATTAGCACCACGAAGTTTAACAGAAAAATGATTTAAATAAGGCGAACTTCTATGTATTACCAACTTAGTAAACAATACAGGATAGCCTGCTTTATATCTCCACTTCGATAAAAAATTAGCATTCGGCCCTGGGTTTGATACCATTCTAATTGGTAATATAAAAATAGATTCTCCCTGCAATGCCCATTCTCCTTCTGATTCAAGCCATACAGACTGTATATATGGATATCCCAATCTGAAACTTCCAAGTCTTAATGAAGGGAATAATTTATCTATATCAAAATTCAATTCTGTTCCATTTATTTCACAAAATCCTACATTTTTGCGATCCAATGTTAAAGCAAAAGGATCAGTATAATACATTGGAACATCCATATTAAAAATACCATTACCAGTTCCTAATCTCAAATATGTTTTATTTGCTTGTATCCATGCCCTTGATTTTATATTTCCTTTAAAAGATAATGACTGTAATGAAAATTTAAATCCACCTATGTTGATGGAATTATCATTTATGTTTCCTCTTATATTACCATTATAATCTATTGTTATACTATCCTTAGTATTAAAATACAAATCATTTTCACCATCATTTACAATACCAGGAAAATTCAATTTTACTCTGGAATTATCATATTTAAAATTTAAACTATAATTATTCAAATCTATAGATGAAAAACGTAATCCTTCACTTGGCAGTCCTCCCAAATCATTATCCGAATCAATCTGCAAACTGCCTCCTCCCGAAGAAGAAACTATACTATTAGACACACTATAAGAACCTTTCCAGATTGATTTATATTCCCCAGACAAATTATAATTAATATTACCTTCACCACCTATAATATCTGTCAAATCACTGTTTACAAATATATAACCGTCTTCTATTTTAATGCTATTGCTGCTGCCCATTTTATTCAATGTTATAGGACTTATGCCTTTATAATAAAAATTACTTGCAATATTCTCAGCTTTACTTATTTTCTTTGGAGAACTTCGCTCCCATCTGTTAACTGTAAGATGATTACCTTCAATATCAATTTCTTTTGGCGGAAGAGTATAAAACCAAGATGTATCGGAAACCTCTCCGAAAATATTTTTTGCCTTTACAACCCAATATACTTTATCAGTAAAATTGTTATTTAGCTGAACATCAAGAGTCGTATCTAAATCTGATATATTCTCTTGTTTAAATACTATTTCATTATCATAAATTATATAAAAATCAAATTGTTCTGTTTTTACAGGTCTTGACCATTCAAAATGAATTTCAGATATACTAATAGTATCGCCCCGGGCAGGTTCTTTTAATGTCAAATTATCATCAGGTGAGTCTTTTACTGTTCTAAAGCCACCTTTAGCCAAATAAGTTTCCAAAGAATCAATCCCCTTTACATACCAATTATATTTCCTACCTACTAACAATTCATATAGAGGATTATGAGGCAAGGAATATTGTAATTTATCCGTAGTATCCCTGAAAACTTCGGTACCGGTTGTATCTTTAATGAATAATACATATTTTTTCGAGCCTTCCACGGAATCCCAAGAAAAATCAGGATATACAAAAATATCGGAACTATTTTCAGAAGGTGCTAACAATATAGGAGCTACTCGTCTAATTCTAAAACTATGCTCATTTACAGCAAAAACAGTATCTCTATCAAGATCATAAATTTTTATATACCATTTATCACCCTGAACAACAGGAATCTTCCAATCATAATATAATGTATCCTCATCAGTTGTAATATTACTCAAAATAGTATCTGCTATAACATAAGAAAAATTATCTTTATCCTCTCCCAGTAAGATTCTCATTTTTTCTATACGTCCGATATATGTCAATTTTATTCTATAAGTAGAATCTATAAATAATTTTTCACCTTGAATACTATCTATATCAACATAATTTTCTATACCCGGTGCCAGCACTTTGATATTTCTTGTAGGATAAACTTTAAAACTATCGGAATAAAAATCATATATTTCATTATCACCATACAGAGAATCCATATTAAGTATTCTAATTTTAATCTTACCTTGACCAATAGGGATACTATCAGGCAATTTCCAAAGATATTGAAGACTATCAATATAAAAAGATTTAGTCACTTTATATAAGGAGCTATCATTTAAATCCAAATAATCAATATCAATATATTCACCTACACCGTCATAATCCCATTTTATATAATTATAATCACCAATTTCAAAAATTGTATCCGCAATAGGTTTCGAAAATCTTACTCTATTATGATAGATAGTAAAAACATCAAATGAGACAGATGCATCAGGACCACCTTCAGCATCTTTTACTTTGACTAAAGCATTAGTAACATTAGTGTCAGGAAGGTGCCATGTAAAAACACCATCTGCTGCATCTTGATTAAGAACTACCAAATTATATGTTGCCCCACTATCTAAAGAATAGTATATATCGACTTTATTAACAGATAAAGGAGCAATCCACATTATATCATAATCGCTATCATGTTTTAATACTTCCCCGCCATCGGGTTGTAAAACATTCAACGGCACATCTTCCAATAAATCAGATCTTATGGTTTTAAAAAATGCAGTATCGGAAGCACTTTTACCATAAACAATTTCATTATGGTCATAACCATCAAAAACTCTTGTTTTTTTAAGCGTCTTACCATCAAAAATAGCACTATTATAAGGAACTATGCCGTCCGATTCACAAGAAAAATCTTGAGAAAGAATAAAAGCACCTCCGAGATATGCAGAAGCATAAGAAGTAAAAGGTATAGGACATAAACTACCAGTGATTTTTCCGGCATAAGCTATAATTTTTGAGGCATAAGGTTCAGCATTATTCAAATTACTAAGCCATAAATTCTGTTCATCAGAATTTCCAGTATAATCAAGAAAATTATTATAATTATCCCAATGTAATTCAAACCTATTAACATCATTATATTCAACTTCTCCGAACATGAATTCATCAAAAGCTCTAAGCATTTCCCTTCTGCTATCGGCAATTTTTTCATCACGGGCATTACCGTTGGCAAGATAAGAACCATGATGAGGAGTGCCCAAAGTAATCAAAAGCTTTACACGTTCTCCACATAATTGCCCCGCATATTGACCAGTTGAAAATCTTTGATGTTGCATAAAAGCTCTTGCAACAAGCCCCCCCATACTATGGGCTAATATATAAAGTTCTTTATCTTGAAAATTTTTATCACTTTTATCCAGTTCCTCTATTTTTTCACGAAGTTTTGCAACAATAGTCTCCAAATCCGTAAAATTTGCCCAGTAATTTACATAATATAATTTATAACTTCTATTAAGGGTAATATCACTATTAAAAAAACTTATAAAATTATCAAAAAACTCAGGCGATGGTTTTGCCGCACGACCGTTGGGACTCCATCCGTGAATTAGAAGCAAAGGGATTCTATCATTAATGGGAGTACTATCGGCAGGCTGAATAGTTAACACATCATCAAAATATAATGTTTTAAAACTATAAGGAGCAGCCCAATCCCCCATTGTAGAACCTTTGATTGCTCTTACTGTCCAATAATAATTTTCCCCCATTTCAAGAGATGAAGGTAATAAAAGTACAGTATCGGATATACCTGTTGTATCATATACGCCGCTCGATAATTGATAATCCGTTGCTATCCTTAACCTAAATTTAATACCGTTCCTATCTCCGGGATAGGTCCATTTAAAACGAGGATGAATATGTACATCTTCCCGATTGTGAATAGGTTTTAATAATATGGGTTGCGCAAGGTTAGCAGAAAATATTAATACTGTATCTTTATTCAATATATTAATTGAGTTAGTAATAGGGTCAAAAGAATATCCCGCTGCAATAGGGGTTACAATATAAGGACCTCCTTGAAAAAGCTCAAAAACAGCCTCACCTTTGTCATTTGTCATTGCAGTGTCTATAGCCATACCATTGACTACAACTAAAACACTCTCAACAGGAGCAGTAGTATCATCTTTAAAATGAATCTTTACAGTTACTTTATATTTTGTATCAGTGGCAAGCCATGTTATTACGGTATCGGAAGTCTGTATATTTATGGCAGTATCCGAAGGAATCAAAGTTAATCCCGGTTTTGCTCCTGCCAATTCATATCTATCATAAGTATGAACTTTAAATTCAAAATACCCATTAGAATCAGTAATAGCATTTTGATAATCACCATCTACCATATTTATGACCACATTGCTAACAGGATTACCATCAACAGAATTTAACTTAACAAAGCCTGCAAGCTTCAAAGAATTATGTTTGGCTTTAACCAGAATTTCGGTACTATCATCGATATTACTGAGAATTTGGTTATAAGGATACAAAGCATAAGGGAAAAAGAAACCATCCTTAGTAAAGGTCAAATAATATTTATCTTGTTTTGTTATTTGTAATCTGAAATTACCATTATTATCGGATATAGTACTATCAAGAAAAATAAAAGTACTACTAAACACTTTAATACTTACACTATCCAATCCGTCACCTTCGGAAAGAGCATAGGTTAAAAAAGAACGAGAAGAATCACTAATTATCACATTCCCCTTGATAACAACACCATTAAAGACACCGACAAAATCCTGTATTTGATTCGTTGTAATTGCATTAAAAGTTGCTTGTTCAGGGGTAAATACATACAAATTTTTATAAGGCTTTACTATATAAGAACCTCCCGGCGCAACGGTAAAAGAATATTTCCCGTCATCTCCCGTAGTTACAGTATCAATGATATTTCCGGTAATAACAACATATACACCGGACATAGGATTACCCAGGGAATCCTTGATAGTACCCGAAATTTTCAAATTATTCGGAGTGGCAATAAAATCTGCAGTAGTATTTTCTTTTAAATTATTAAATAAAGCGAAAGTAGGTGCAAAAGTATATCCTTCTTTGGTAGGTGTTACAGTATAAGAACCACCATAGGCAACAGTGAAAGAATAGGATCCTGTTGCATCCGTATATGTAGTAGCTGTATTTGTTCCTGTTAATTCAACTTTTACATTTTCCAATGGAGTATTATCTTCCAATTTTATAATACCGCTAATTGAAACATTATTCAATTTTCCAGTAAAATTAACTGTTTGATCTTCAGTAACTTCACTTATCAACATAAAAGCTGGAGTAAAAGTATATCCTTCTTTGGTAGGTGTTACAGTATATGTGCCTCCATATCCAACAGCAATGGAATAATTACCGTTTGCATCCGTTGTAGTACTATCCGTAGAAGTGCCAGTAATTTTAACTTTTACCCCTTCTAAAGGTGTACCGTCGGAAGTTGTTATGGCCCCGGATATAGTTACATTATTAAGCGTTGCCGTAAAATTTTGAACTTGATTTGAAGCAATTAGTGCAAAAACTTTGCTTATAGGTGTAAAGGAATATCCACTTTTTATAGGAGTTACTGTATATGTTCCACCTGTTGCAACACTAAAAGAATAATCACCGTTCACATCGGTATATACCGTATCCGAAGAAGAACCGGATAAAATCATTTTAACATTTTGTAATCCTGCCCCGTCATAAGTAACCTTACCGCTTATTGTAACAGTCTGAGCATTCATATATGAGGTGCTTAGTAAAAAGAAACATAAAATAATAAAAAATAGATGTTTCATCCTGCCTCCCTATTTAAAAAAAAATTAACAAATAATCAATTTTCTCCTTATATTATAACATTCAATAGATTAAATGTCAAGAATCTTAAAAAAATCAGTATTTCTTTATTTTATTCTAAAAAATTATTATTTGACGAATACTGCCATTTTTTCACATCTCTTTTTTATCAGTTTATATTTGTAGTATTTGTGGTATGATTTGGGTTTATGGAGGGAATATTTTGATTGATTTTTGTGTGTATTGCATTTAAATGTCGGTAACATTTCAATAAGTCAATTGCTTGATTGTTAATGAGTTATAAATAAAATATGTGAAATGTGTAAAAAAAAATCAATTTCTCCAAATAATGAAGGAAGATTTGTCAATGATGATAATATATTTTATAAGTAGGCATAGAGGGGGAAGGGCAAAGACTAATAATAATGATGTGCAAACAAGGAAGTACTAGAAACGACGTTAAAGACGGTGTTTGCTATTCTACAGTAACAGATTTGTATCTGGATTTCCCAAGCACAATGATGCCTACTTGAGGAGAGTTCTGAAGTTATTCCAGAACTTCCTCTATTTTCAAAATCCTAATTGATCTGGTAGTAATTTTATTTCTCTTTGTCATTTTTGGGAAGACTATTCCAATTTTTAGCAAATTTTAATAATTTTTCAATATCATCTCGAAAGTTAGGCGATATATCGGCTATTTCTTTTAAAGTTTCTTTTTTATTAATGGTGTTATATTTTTGCCAGTTAGTAGCCAATTGATATAAGCACTTACGATAATTAAATAAAGTATTTCAGCACTGAGAATTTTTTCTAATGAACATTGCAGCAATATCTGGTTGTTTTTTACTTGGTATTTTATAATATATGCTCTCATAGGATATTATAAATAAAAATTTAGTTACAATAAAAAAATAAAAAAACTTGACTAAAAAAATTTTTTTTATAAAATGAAATTAGATATAAAATATTTAGGATTTTTTAATAAGGAAAAATTATGAAAAATTTAAACTGGATTAATGAATTTTTTTTAAAGAACTAAATGTAAAGTAATTTTACTTTTTGGAAATGTTGCTGATTATTGAACTTTCAATTAGTACAAGATATTTCTATAATTCAAGTAGTAAAAAATTAATTTAGATTAAAATTTTATTGTGATTATTCTATTCTATTTGAGCTACCTTTTATTCTTGACAGCTTTGTTAGAAAAGATGTTTGTAAGTATTTTTATATTGAGAGGAAATATGAATGATCTTTGGAGTTTAGTTGGGGAAAAAAAATTTACTAATGAAAATAATAAGAGGGGCTTGGATAAGGTAAAAGAGATAAAAAATATATTCAAATTAAAAAAATTTAATATTAAGAAAAAAATAAAGATAAAATTTTTAATTAGGGGGTTCTCTGATTTTACATAAAAGTATACTTAATTTAAAACTAAGGGGGTCTATAATGTTTGCTTTTTACTAACATCATATTTTTACAATACTATTTATATGTTTATGAATTATTAATTAATATTTTTCTAATTTTCAAAAAAGGGGGATAGCGATGGATAAAAATTATATGCAATATGTAGACAAAGTATTAAATTTAATTCAGGACAATAAAACTATTAGCATAGGTATGAAATATTTTTATATCCTTTTTGCTATTATTAACTTACTAATACCGTTGTTTGTATTGATTGAAATTTTAGATCAAGGTTTAGGTGGTTATCCAGCTACTACAATTATTGGAACAATATTAATTTTCCTTGTTGTAGTATTAATAGGATTCGCAGGTTTCAAATTATTCTGGCAAAGACAAAAAAAGATAAGAGATTACTTAGAAAGTAAATCCAAATATATTGTTTCTTTTGCATTTTCTGATATAGTTTTAAGTTTTGGTCATTGGTTGGCAATGATCGTGGGAATAGGGATACCTTTAATATATTTTATAGTACTTCTTTTAGTGGACAGTGAAGCTCTTTCTTTTTTAAATATATTTTTACCTCTTCCAATTAAATGGACATCTATAATTTGGTTAGTCGCATTTGGATTTATTATTCTTATATTTTTTACTTTTATTTCAGAAAGAATCAAGATTTTTCCTGAGATTGGTATAAATATTACAAAAGAGAAGTAATTTTTTTGGGGTAAATATATGTCAAAAAAGAAACTAATTTCTATTATAGGAGTTATTATAATTATTGTTTTTTTAGTTTATTTAAAATCGACAAACACGCCGTTGCATGCTTTTAATAAAATAAGAACTTCAATTAATAAAGCAGATTATAAAACTTTTATTAAATATGTGGATCTTAAGGAATTTTATACTAGCGTCTTAAAAGATTATGGGGTAGATGATAGTGAATTTGAAAATAATCTCAAAGAAGCTATGGAAAAAATACAAAGAATTTTTAAAGAAAAAAAAGAAAAGGGAGAAGGCTATAGTATTCTTGCTCATCTAATTATAGATAGTGATTATAGGGCAGATGATTTTTATTTAAAATATTTATCAGGAAAATATTTTAAATATGTTGTAAAAAAACCTTTTGAAGATGAGAAAAATTCTTCTAAAAAAAACGCAGTGGTGGTAATGCCTGTTTATATTGCAAAATATGATACCACATTAAATATAAAATTTATATTTAAAAAGAAAAAAGGTCTATGGAAATTAGTCGGTTTTGATTATTCTATTCCTTTAACAATTGACAATTTAGAACAGGAATGGGTAAACAAGTATAATAAGATGCTAAGAGATAAGCTAAACAACTCTATAAGATTTAATGAATTTAGTTATAAAGCAATAAGTCCAGACTATTCTAATTTTATTTTTATCATGACAGCTAATTTACAGAATATGACAAATAAAACCATTAAAGGTTTTGATCTAGAAATAAAAGAGAATAATTATGATTATAGTTTTCTTATTCATAGGGATTCTTTATCTATACCTCCTTCTCAGTCTAACGATTTTACATGGCGGTTTTTAATAACTTCATGGGTTATTCAAACTCCATCGTTTTTTAGAGAGGCATTAGAAAAAAACCTTGACTTTGGTATTAAAATTGATAGTATTTTTTTTGATGATGGTAGTGTATTAAAGTATAAAAATCTATCTCCTTTTGAACTTCCTATAGATAGTATAAAAGAAAAACCTGTTAATAATGTCAAACAAACAATATAAATTATATCGAAGTGAGTAGATACTATCTACTCACTTCAATTTTCTAAATAAAGATTTATTGATTATTAATTAGTTAAGATAAAAAAGAATAAATTTATAATTATTTGTGATTGTGAGAGTGCGTTGGATTTTGTAGTATATATTTAGGCAAAATTTCCATTTACACAAAATCCAAAGCACTCTCCTTTAAGAATAATAATTTGATGATACTTTTTAGAAACAACAAAAGGGCGGCGTATAACCACCCTTTTTTCTTATTTTAACAATACCATTTTTCGTATTAATGTTTTTTCATCTGTTTTTAATTTATAAAAATATACACCATTTGAAACTATTTTATTATTTTTATCCCGTCCGTTCCATTTAATTTTATAGTTCCCGGGTTGTTTCTTTTTATTTACCAAAGTTATTATTTTTCTGCCAAGAATATTATAAATCTCCAATCTTACTGTGGATACTTTATCAATTGAATAAGAAATAACTGTACTTAAATTAAAAGGATTAGGATAATTTTGATATAATTTAACCTGTTTTATTGGTTTATTACTGTTATTTTCTTTTATTTCTGTAGGATGAGACGGTGAGATACAGAGATTATCTATAAACCATCCTCCGCTTATCCCATCATAATCAGTATGGCATCTTAATCTTATATAAACAGAATCATTATTGTCTGTGCAGTACTCTGATAAATCAACCCACTCAGGATGGTATAAGCTATTTCTTCCTGTAAAGCTTTTTATTACTTTCCATGTTTTTTTATGGTCAGTACTTATTTCTATAAGTCCACTATCTCCTTCTGTTTTATTAGAAAATACCCATTTTGTATATAAAGTTAAGTATAGTTCATTTGATTTACTAAAATCAATCGGGTAATCAAATAGAGCTGATTCATTTCGATTATTTTTATAAACTTTATCTTGAGGATATCTAATAGAATAATTTCCTTCATAAGTATATTTATCAACATAGCCCCAATCACCTTCTAAAATCCAATATTCTTTTGTAGCATTATCTTCAAAAAAACCAAATGGTATTGAGTCTGTTACTTTAAATTTGAAAATTGAACTTACTGGATATTTCTTTTTATTTGAATTTTTAGAGTTATCATAAACTTCAAACCAATAAACTAAATATTTGTTTAATTCAATATCTTCATCTAAATGGATAAAAGCTTTATAAATATTATCTTTAACATGTACAAGTGGTTGAGTTTCTAAATCTTTACCGGTTACTTTATATTTTATAATAGATTTTGTCGTGTCAATACCTAAATTATCATCTAAATTAACATAAAAAGTATAATCATTTTTTCGTAATATAGATGGTGGATATTCTCTATGTGTAACAGATGGTGCTATTGTATCATTGCCAATTGTTATAGAATAAATTATTGGGAAAGAATTTGGAAGAATTATAATGTCTTTACCATTTGAAGCATATATATAATATTGAATTACTGTATCTTTCATTGGAGCTGGGATAACAGCAGTATATATACTATTATTCTCAGCAAAATCAATGTGATTAAAATCAGTGTTGTCTTTAAACTTCCAGTACAAAGAGAGATTAATATTTAAATCACTAAAATTCTTAATATGAGCATTGATTTCTATATCTTGAGCTGAATCTTCAACTAATTCTACAGGATCATGTTCAACATAAAATCCTTTTGCTGTTATAGCTATTATATTATATAAAAATGAATATGCAATAGAAGTATCTATAATATTATGAAAATTAAACCCCGGATATATTATTGTAGCACCATTGTCATAATTTATAATAGAACCTACAGTATCATTATCTGCATAAATAAAAAGAGGCCTTGTTTCTGGCATAATAGATATTGATGATAATATGGTATTGTCTATTTCAGGATTAATTCCATTTGAAAAATAGTTATCATTTAAACCGGTTAATAAATCCTGTGGAATAAAATCTTTTTTGCAATTAATCCCAAATAATGATTCTAATAAATTCTCAGCATCACTATCATTCTTAAGAGAACTTGAAATGAGCTTTCCATCTACTAAAATATTATATGAAAAATTTGTAAGAGTATCAAGAAAATGCAATTCGTCTGTAGAAAGGTAATCTTCATCTTTATTCATTAACAATATAGCTAAATCTGTATTTCCGAGTAATGAAGAATAAAATGGTATAGAATCTCTTAATTGTTTGTAGTTTAATGTATCATAAGAAATAACATTCTGATTTAAATAATTTTTAATGAAATTATATTCTTTCTCATTGGATTCATTATTTATTAAAATCACATCAGGGTAACCAAGTTTGAGATTAAAATTATAAGTTTTTGCATAATCATCATTTGATAGAATTACTGTAAAAGTTGATGTATGAAATGTTACATTTGAGTCCAGATAAAGTTTAAAAGCATTTTGTGTTGTAAATGTAGTGTCTTCAGGGACATCTTCCGTAAAGGAATTGGTTATGAATTTAATGGAAGGGTCATTAGTAAATAATTGAAAATTAAAATCAGTTGCACTTCCCCAGGAGTTTACAAGATTTAAAGTTATATTAAAAGTATCGCCTTGTCCTACAAAATTATTCCCATTATTAGTTGTAATATTGAGTGAAATATCTTCAAAATAGGGATGCTTATTTTCAGTTATTGCTCTATAAATATTGATTCTCCCATAACCTAATTGTCCAACATATTCAGGATTAACTGAATATATATCATCAGCAGTAAAAAATAATCTTTTTATTAATTCCTCTAAAGATAAATCTTTATAATATGATTTTAACAACGCGTAAGCACCTACTGTAACAGGACATGCCATAGATGTTCCTTGCATATACGCATATGAATTTCCCGGAAATGTTGATAATAACTCTCCACCATTTTTATAATCACCACCAGGTGCTGAAATTTCTACCCATGATCCATAATTTGAATAGTATGCTTTTCTATTATCCAATGCAACAGACGCAACAGAAAAGGCATAGGGGCAATTAGATAGCGCGCTATGTTCTTCAGAAGTATTGTCATTTCCAGCTGCAGCAAATACAGCCACACCTTTTTCATAACAATATTGAGCAGCATCCCGGATCATTTGTCCACTATTCCCAAAACTTAAATTAACAACATCGGCTCCATTATTAGCTGCATATACAAAAGCTTTTGCCATAAAACTTGAATATCCCTGACCTGTCCTGGAACCATCCTTTTTAATAATACTAAAACCAATTCTTAATGGCATAATTGTACAATTAAAACCAACACTTGCTATTCCTACATTATTATCCGATACAGCACTAGCAAGTCCAGCACAGTGAGTACCATGCCCCTCAACATCTGACGGATCATTATCCTCTTTTTGATAATCTTCATTATCTAATAGTTTATATCCCTGATTTTTATAATCATTAAGATCCGTTTGCGACAAACTAACAAAATCCCACCCTCTGATATCATCAACATAGCCATTTCCATCATCATCTTTACCATTATCTGGTATCTCTTCCTCATTTGACCATATATTATCTGCTAAATCATCATGCCCCCAATCAACACCTGTATCTACAATACCTATTACTACTGTTTTGTCTCCTTTTGTATAATCCCAAGCAATATTTGCCATAATTTGTTTTAAAAATGCCTGTTGGTTATATTTAGGATCATTTGGAATATATTCATCTATCGTTTCTATATAATCATAATCAACATCTTCAATCCATGAAATTTGAGAAATATTGTCTTTTACTTTTTTGATATCTAATCCATCATTCAATTCTAAATAATAATATCTATCCAATTTTTCAGCTGCTGGAACACTATAATCTAAATTAGTAAATACTTTTTTTATACCAGTTACTCCATAAGCTGATAATATTTTTTGAGCCTGGGCTTTACTTAAACGAGTAGAAAATTTAGATATTAAAATATTTTCTCTAAAAGTTTGTGTTTGTGAAAAATATTCGCTACTACTCAAAAAAAACAATAAAAATATTAATATAATGGCTCTTTTCTTCATATATTCCTCCTTTTTAAAGGGAATAAATAAAATTTTAAAAAAAATGCAAGTTTTTTAAAGATTTTTTTTATTAAAAATTCTATTTAATTTTTTGATTAACCAATAATCATTCAATTTTAAATTTATATTCCATAAATAATCATAATGCTTCTGAATAAACATATCAAGGCTTTCTATTACCTTTTTTCTATATATCTCCGGGAGGAAATCTGCAAAATGTAAGAAATTATATTTGTTATGCAATAGACTTTTCCTATTAATCTTCTCTCTTTGTAAAAATGATAGCCTTGCTTTATTCAAAAAGAAAATAAAATCAATTCTTGATGGCTCAACAAAATTATAAAATTTGTAATAATATTGATAAAAAGGTAATGAATAAACAATGTTATTTTTAGGATCAATTAAAACAGCGTCATCTCCATAACATCCTTTATAATTAAAATATTTTGCAATAGTACTCTTACCAATACCAGAAGGCCCTATAAATACCGAAGTTACTTCATTTTTCCTCAACCCCAATCCATGAAAAACTAAATTATTATTTAAATATTCCAATATAGCAGTAATAAAAAACATAATATTATCCTGAATAACTGCTATTTCTTTAAATGGATCAACTTTAATATATAACCCTTTATTATTTGATAAATTAATAAATACAGCATATATATCATCATAAAAAAATGTAAAATTATTATCTTCAAATAAATAAAAAAGCTTCTCATTAAGTACTGTATTAAATAATATAGAAGGTAAAGGACTTTTAAAATTAAAATGAATATATTTTTTACATTCAAAATGAGAAATATACTCTTTTTTAATAAATTTAAATTCAGAAGGAGAAAGTTTTTCACGTATTTTCAATGTTCTTGGAGTATATATATTTATGTACAATAAAGTTATATTTGTCTTTGTTTTATGATACTTATGAAATATTTTCAATTTGGGAGACACATTTATATTTTTTATATCTGATTTAAACACAAAATCTATTGAAATATTATTTATAAAAAAAGATAGATTATTTTTCTTTTTCAAGATCAGGATTTATAAAAGTATTATCTTCTTTACTTTTTTTGAAATAACGACTAGGGCTACTCCCACCACTACATCTACCAGAACTGGTACTTTCTCCATTTGCACATTGATAATCCGCTTCATATCCAGAAGTGCATTCCCCCCCTGGGCCCCAGGTAGCATCTGAACCTGAATTACATCTATCTTCTGGTGTAGAACCATTAGAACAACCTGTTTCTGCTCTAGTACCAAAGGAACAGTAAGTATTACTAGTGGATGAACCATTTGTACAATATCCATCTCCACTTATACATTCGCCAGAAGCATTATTTCCATTTTGGCAATAAATTCCGGCAATATTACCTAATACACATTCTCCATCTTGTGGATAATGCCCGTTTTGGCAAGTTGGTCTAATATTATTATCATCTCCTCCTCCAGAACAAGCATCGTTGGCATAATTTCCGGGGCCACATGCATCAAAAGCATGATTTCCTTTAACACAATCCTCGTAGTTTGGATATGCTCCACCGGTGCATTCATTACCATTTGCATCATTTCCTAAATTACAATAAAATGCTGCATCACTCCCAGGATTGCACTGCCAGGCCGCTGCACTTCCGCTTAAGCAATCTTCCGTTGAATTGGCACCTGATTGACAAATACGCGCAGCAGCATCTCCTATATTACATTCAATCTGTGTAAATCCGTATGTATTGCTTGTTAAAACAGAAAAAGTAAAAACCGCCGGCCTTTTATAACGCTTTTTCATAAAACAAATCATAAAAAAATCTATCAAAATGTCAACTAATTTTTAAAAATATATTTATATTTATTTTTAAAGTATAAAAAAATCAAGTATTATATTGTTAATTAATTGTATTAATTTTAAATAAATTTTTTCTTAAAAAAATTTAAACAAATAAAACGGTATAAATTATGCAAAAAAATATTTGACTTTTCTATAATTTTTGTTGATAATATTATGGTAAATTTTTAAACTTAAGCTTTTTTATGACTATTACAGGTTTAAATTTTTCTAATATCTTAGATTCTTTAAACAAAAACAGACATATTGTTATAGACTCATTTGCTGGGGGGATACTTTCATTTCTTATTAAAGAAATTTATGATAATCTCCATCATAATATTTTATTAATTGTTGAAGATGACTTTATCAATTTTTTTTATTCTGATCTCAATGAGCTGTTAGGGAATAATATTTTTATTTACCCTTCTTCTACTTCTTCTATTTACAGTAATAGCCTAATTGATAATGAATTAATATTTGATAGAATAAATATTTTATACAATCTTCTAAATAAAAAAGAAAAGCATGTTATTTTAATATCTCCATTGGCTTTATTAGAAAAGACAATCCCCAAAAATATTCTTGAATCATCTCTGATACATATCCAAAAAGGCGAAGAAATATTTTTTGATCTTTTAAAAGAAAATCTTTTAGAATTGGGATATATTAATGCAAATGGCACTGTGAGAATGAAAGGGGAATTTGCAAGCCGGGGAGGCATTATCGATGTTTTTCCACCAAATAATGAATATCCTTTAAGAATTGAATTCTGGGCGGATGAAGTAGATTCAATCAGAATATTTGATCCAATAACTCAAAAATCCATAAAAGAAATTGAACAATCTACTATACCGCCTGCCTCTGAGATAATTTTTTCAGATTTTATTATAAAATATGTAAAAAATAAACTAAATAACTTCATATCTGAAAGCCAATTAAAAGATGAATTTATTAAATTAATAAATGAAAAATCTCTATTCCCGGGTTATAAAAAATTTTTACATCTTTTCTACAATGAATTACATTCTGTTATAGATTTTCTAAAAAAAGATGATATTATTGTTGAATATAATCCTTTATTCATTGAAAAAAAATGGATTGAAAAAATAGCTACTTTAAACAAAGAATATGAAGAAAAACGTATATTAGAAGCATTTATAGGAAAACCAGAAGAACTCTGTCTTTTCTATAAAGAATTTTTAAATAAAAAACAAAAATTCCAATCAGTAGAAATACATTATTCTAATCTATATAAATCCCATCGAGGAATTATAAACTACAAATCACACTTGAATGATGCCTTTCGAGGGAATCTAAATCTCTTTAGAAATTACGTAAACAAATATTATGCACAAGGATATAAAATATATATTTTATGTGAAAACAAAGGACAAAAAAAACGTATAGAAGATATATTTGAAGATTTATTAGATAAAATAACATTAGAAATTGGCTACCTTTCAACTGGCTTCCGAGACGTAACTTCAAAAATAATAGTAATAACAGATCATGAAATTTTTTCTCCATTAGGATACAGAAGAAAAGTTGTAAAAAAAATCAAACCACCAAGTCCTCTAACACAGGAATCATTAGTTGAAGGAGATTATGTTGTTCATGAAAATTATGGAATAGGTATATATAAAGGTATAAAAAGAATAAAAATTGAAAATTCTGAATATGACTGCCTTGTTATCAATTATCTTGGAGACGATAAAATCTATGTTCCTGTAGAACAAATATATCGCATAGAGAAATACCGTTCCAAAGACGATATTCCTCCAATTTTAAATAAATTAGGAACAAAATCCTGGGAAAAATTAAAAGAAAAAACAAAAAAAGCAATTGAAGACATGGCAAAGGAATTGCTTGAAATATATGCTATTAGAAAATCTGAACCGGGTTTTGCATTCTTCCCAGATGATATAATGCAAGAAGAGATGGAAGCTTCTTTTCCATATCAAGAAACACCAGATCAGCTACGAGCAATTGAAGAAATAAAAAAAGACATGGAATCAGCCCATCCGATGGATAGATTACTATGCGGGGATGTTGGCTTTGGAAAAACAGAAGTAGCCATTCGAGCAGCATTTAAAGCTACACGAAGTAACAAGCAGGTTATAGTATTGGTGCCAACAACCATACTTGCCGAACAACATTTCAATACATTTTCCCAAAGACTTAAAAATTTCGGTACAAAAATAGCTGTTATTAACAGATTTGTTAAGCCTGCAACTCAAAAAAAACTCATCGAAGATTTTAAAAAAGGAGATATCGATATCTTAATAGGAACTCATAGATTATTATCAAATGACATAAAACCTAAAGATTTAGGACTTTTAATAATCGATGAAGAGCACAAATTCGGTGTCAAACATAAAGAAAAAATAAAAAAAATGAAAAAAACTATAGATGTTCTATCCATGACAGCAACCCCAATTCCCAGAACACTGCATTTATCATTAATGGGAAGTAGAGATATTTCAATAATTCAAACTCCTCCTGAAAATAGGTTATCTATTCAAACAGAAATTATCTTTTTTGATGAAGAAACTATTAAAAACGCAATAATAAAAGAAATCAATAGAGGAGGACAGGTATTTTTTGTCCATAATAGAATAAAAACAATTAACGAAACTGTTTCAAAACTAAAAAAACTTTTACCTAATATCAAATTCGGAGTAATTCACGGGCAAATGGAGGGAATTTTAATAGAAGACACTATGTTGCAATTTATTAAAAAAGAAATCGACGTTTTAGTTTCAACTATGATTATAGAAAGTGGCATAGATTTACCTTCTGTGAATACTATTATTATAGATCTTGCAGATAAAATGGGGCTTGCACAATTATACCAGTTAAGAGGCCGTGTAGGTAGATCAAATCTTCAAGCTTATGCTTATTTTATTATTCCAGAACTTGATAAGTTGTCAGATTCTGCTATTAAAAGAATCCAGGCATTAAGGGAATTCTCTCACCTTGGCTCCGGAATGTCATTGGCTATGCGCGATATGGAAATTCGCGGAGTGGGAAATATTTTAGGTCCTCAACAACACGGTTTCGTCCAAGCCATCGGCTTTGATATGTATATAAAATTATTAGAAGAAACTATCCATAAAATAAAAGGAAATTGTTTTGAAACTATTAAACTACCAGAATTAAACATTAGGATAGATACATTTATCGATGATTCTTATATAAATGACAAAAACATTAAACTTGAATTTTATCAAAAAATTGTTAAATCCAAAAATATTGAGCAACTTGATGCTCTTTATAAAGAATTGGAAGATAGATTTGGAAAAGTGCCCACGCCTACTGCGAATTTAATATTGAAACATAAGCTTGCTATCCATGCTGCTCCGTTTAAATTTGACAAAATTATTATAAATAAAAAACAAAAAATACTATGCCTATATGAATTAGAAAATTTACCTGACAAAGAAATTATTTTAGGGATTATAAAAAATAGTACTTTACCGGTTAGTATAAAATCAGAAGAAAAATTTATTTTAGAATTTTTGTTTAAAAAAAGTAAGGGAATAGTTCATACAATAATAAAAGCTATTGAAAATTTTAAAACAATCAGGGAGAAAATAAATGGCAAATCAAATAATATCTCTTCCGATCAGCTGGAAAAAGAAAATACAACAGCTACATAACAGGAAGTATAGAAAAAAATTTGGATTAACTATAGTAGAAGGAGAAAAACTTTTTTTTGAAGTTTATTATAATCGCCCGGAATTAATAAATATTTTAGTTTTAACAAAAGACAAATTTTATATTTTAAACAAAATTGAAGAGGGTATTTCCACTTATTCAGTAAATAATTCTCTTATGGAAAAAATATCTTTAGACAAAACTCCCAGTGGAATTTTAGCTGTTATAAGAAACGATTTTCTTTTAAATTTTCCAGAAAAAATTACTTATCCATTTGTTATTTTAAACGGTATATCAGATCCCGGAAATTTAGGTACAATCATAAGAACATCTGAGGCATTTGGATTTAATTCTATAGTAACAGATGAAGAATGTGTAGAAATTATGAATCCTAAAGTTATACGTGCGGCAATGGGTTCGGCTTTTAGATTAAAATTATATGAAAAAGTAAAAAAATATGAAATATTATCTTTTCTAAAAAAAGAACAGATTACACCAATAGCATTGGATGTTAATGGCAAAGAAAATATATGGAACTTTAACTTAAAAAATAAGTTTGCTATTATTGTAGGTAGTGAATCTCATGGAGTTTCTCAAGAATTCCTAAAAATTTCAAAAAAATTCAGGATACCTATGGACGGGGGAATAGAATCTTTAAATGCAGCAATAAGTTGTGCTATAGCTATGTCAATTATTAAACAAAAAAATGAATAAAGGAGAAAAAAGTATGGGGAAAATTTTCGATGATGATATAAAGCTTGGGGACAATGTATTTATAGCAGATACTGCCAAAGTTATTGGCAGGGTTATCTTAAAAGATAATGCGAATATTTGGTTTGGAGCTGTGCTAAGAGGAGATATTGATTACATAGAAATAGGAGAAAATTCAAATGTTCAAGACAATTGTGTATTGCATGTAAATTATAACCAACCTACAATAATTGGAAATAATGTAACTATTGGACACGGAGCTATTGTACATGGCGCAGTTGTTGGGGATAATAGCTTAATTGCAATGAATGCTGTACTATTAGATGGTGTTAAAATTGGTAAAAACTGCATTGTTGGAGCAGGTGCTGTCGTGTCTCCCGGAACTGTTATTCCTGATAATTCTATTGTAATGGGAATACCAGGGAAAGTGGTTAAACAAATGGATGAAAATAAAATTCAAGGCAATTTAAAAAATGCTCAGGAATATGTAGAACTTGCAAAATTTTATCTAAATAAAGAAAATGGCAAATAAAAGAAATAATATAGATTTTACAATCTTACTTCTTGATGATTATATTGAAACAGATGAATCTATCGGTAATTTTCTAAGAAAAAGAGGATGTAAAGTAATATTTGAAACCAATCCTAAAAGGGCTCTTCAAATTTTTCAAGAGGAAGAAATAGATATAATTATAACTGATATAAAAATGCCAGAATTAAATGGTATTGAATTCATAAAACAAATCAAAAAATTAAATGAAGATATAGAATTTATTATTATTACTGCTTATCGTGAAATGGATACAATGAAAGAAGCAATCTCTCTTGGGGTAACAGAATATTTAGATAAGCCTGTAGGATTTAATGAGTTACTTCTTGCTATTGAAAAAACAAGAAAATATATATCTGTTCTTAATGAAAAAAAACAACTGGAAACAAAATTAAAAAATTTATCTATTGGAGAAAACTATTCTTTAAATTCTATTATTGGGAATAGTAAACAAATTATAGAAATTAAAAATTTAATAAAAAAACTCGCAGAGTATCCGGAAACTTCTGTGCTAATTGAAGGTGAAAGCGGGACGGGTAAGGAACTTATTGCCCGAGCTATACATTTTGAAGGGCCAAATGCAAATAAGCCTTTTGTTCCAGTTAATAGTTCTTCTATTCCGGAAACATTAATAGAAAGCGAATTGTTTGGACATGAAAAAGGTTCATTTACTGATGCCAAAGAAAGAAAAAAAGGATTATTCGAACAGGCAAATGGAGGAACTATCTTTCTTGATGAAATAGGAGATATTTCCTTAGCTGTGCAAAAAAATTTATTAAGAGTACTTGAGAACAGAGAAATCAGGTATGTTGGCGGTAATACCATTAAAAAAATTAATGTTAGAGTAATTGCAGCCACTAACAAAAACTTAGAAAAAATGGTATTAGAAGGAACATTCAGGCAGGATTTATTTTACAGGCTTAATATCTTCAGAATTTATATACCACCTCTCAGAGAAAGAAAAGAAGATATAGAACTTTTAGTAACATATTTCATTAAATTTTTTAATAAAAGGTTAAATAAAAACATAAAAGGAATAACCCCTGCTGCTTTAGAAAAATTAAAGGACTATAATTTCCCCGGAAATATTAGAGAATTACGTAACATGATAGAACAGGCATCCATTCTATGTGATGATAATTACTTGATGAATAAGCATTTCCCATTGTTGCAAATGCTCGCTACAAAATATAATGATTTAAACCTTTATGATGATTTGAATTTAGAAAAAATGGAAAAAAAATTTATAATAAAAGCATTAGAAAAAGCAAATTATAACAAAGCAAAAGCCTGTAAATTATTAGGTATAACCAGAGATTCTCTAAGACGAAAGCTTGATAAATACTCTATTACTGTTTCAAAACATGTAAAGGGAGGATGTAAACAGCTATGAATAAAGTAAAAATTTCTTTTATATTAACTTTCATCGTATTTGTGGGCCTTTTCTGTAAAGGAAATAATGAAAATAAAAAAGAAAAAAAACAATATATAGTTGCTTTATACAGAGATAAAATAGCTGCTAAAGCCATTCAAGCTATGGGATATTTTAAAAAAAATTATAATATTGATGCATATGTCTATGACACAAAACATATTAAAGGATTAGAACGTGGCTATTATTATGTTATTACAAATTTCTATGATGAAAAAATCGATGCTGAAATAGAAGAAACTAAATTAAAACAAATGGGACTTAAGCCTAAAATTTTTGAAATAATATATGTCCATTGATAAAAAATTTTCATTAGATTACCATAAAGATGTAGTTTATCTATTTTTAGAAAGAAATAATTTATTAGATATAAAGCCTGATTTAACTAATTTAACCAAAATACTATATTCTTTTTCAAAAATACCTTACGAAAATATTAGCAAAATATTAAAATTAAATGAAGGCAAAGGGGAACTTGATCGGCTAAGGCTGCCAGAAGAATTATATATAAATTATCTGGAAAATAATTTAGGTGGAACATGTTATTCTTTAACATATTTTTTATGGTCAATATTATACCATACAGGATTTGAATCTTTCCCTTTAATTATGGATATGAAATGGGCAGAAGCTGCTCATTGTGGCCTTGCAATTAATATAGAAAATAAATATTATCTAACAGATCCAGGATATTTAATCTCCAATCCAATACCAATTGTCCAGGAAAAAACAGTCCATTTTATTGACTATAATTATACAGGCGTTGAATTACAATATAATTTTGAATCAAATCAATACTTTTTATATACATTTAATAAAAAAGAACGTAAATTCAGATATAGTTTCATATTTAATCCCGTATCTTTAGAAGATTTTATATTTTACTGGAAAAATTCATTCTATCAAAAATCAATGAGGCATATTTGCCTTACAAAAGTTGATTTGAAAAATAAAGGCAGGATTTATATAAGAAATGATTTTGTTAGATTTTATTCAGAAGATAAAAAAGAAAATATTAAAACAAATCTTGAAAATGCTGCAATGAAATTTTTTAATATTAACCCAGAAATTATCAAATATGCTAAGGAGATTTTAAATGGCACTTCCAGAAATAACTCAAAAAGTTAAACTTTTCTTTGCTATACTTATTATAAAAACATTTGATATAGAAAAAATCTTTTCTATTATTGAATCTAATTGGGGAAAGATAGATTATAAAAGTAAACTGTACAATTTTGATATAACTGATTACTATAAAGATGAAATGGGAGAAAATTTATATAGATTTTTTGTATCAGTTGAAAATTTAATCAAACCTTATGAAATAGGAACTATAAAGATGATGACAAATGCCATAGAATCTGCTTTCTTACAAAAAAATAAAAGGCCGGTTAATATTGATCCTGGATATATGGATTATCAAAAAGTCGTTCTGGCTTCCTTAAAATTCGGTGGACAAAAAATTGCATTATTTGAAGGTATGTATGCTGATATGGTTTTATATTACAAAAAAGGCAGTTTTATTACTTTTCCATGGACTTTCCCAGATTTTAAAACTGATAAATACTATAAAGATTTATTAGAAATCAGAACTCTTTATAAAAAACAATTAAAATAAATCTTAAATATTAATAATCTGTTGCAAATTTTAATATCTCTGGAAGCATTGTAAACCATTCATTATGATGATGACCACCATTAAATTGTTGATATTTATGCTTAATATTTTTAAACAATAAAAGGTTATGAAATTTTTCAGCCACAATATTTAACTTATATTCATCACTATTGCCTGCTGTTATAAAAATCTCAGGGATATTTTCTGAATTTTTTAGATTTTCAACAATATAAAAAGGATTTTTATCTAACATACTACCATTAGGTACAGCAAGTGTCCCTGAAATTGAAACTATTTTTTTAAATAATTTTTTATACCTCATACCTATACTAAATGCAGCCATACCTCCTTTTGATAAACCTACAATTGCTCTTCTATTTTGAGCAATATTAAATTTCTTTTCTACATGTGGGATCAATTCCTCAATAAAACTCTTTTCATAATTTAAATTAGTTTTTTCATTATAAAAAAAATTGGCTCCCATCGAACCTTGAATAGAAATTAAAATAAATGGCTTTGCTACCTCACTTTTTATATATCTATCATATAATGCAGGAAGTTCCCCCTGAATAAATGTTTTATGAACTTCACTTCCTCCTCCAAAGGCATAAATTACAGGATATTTTACACTTTTTTCATTAAAATAATTATAAGGCAAATATACCCCATAAGGCTGATATAACCCAAGCTCTTTTGAATAATAATAATCTGTATAATAATATGGCGACTTCAAAAATATATCATTATTCTTTACCTCCATACTATCAATGAAAACTCTGCTAAAATTTTTATATTTTAATTTTATATTAAAAATATACTTATTGTTTATATTTTTTAATATATCAACCGATATAGATTGTGGCTTTATACTATCAATACAATACTGACTTTTTATATAATAAGTTTTAAAATTTTGTTCATTTGAATTAATATATTTTAAGATAATATTTTTTATTATGCTATCTTCATCTACCCCATCAAGATAGCTAATTTCTGGCAAACTATCTCTAAAACCAATATAATAGGCATTGCTTTTAATCAAAAATAATATTGTATTATTACTTTTTATTAAATTCTTAGGGACATAAAATAAATTATAACTCCAATTATCAATCATTGTTATAGGATTTACTAATCCCGATGTACCAATTAAGTTATCATTAAAATATATCTGGGATGCTTCATTTATCCTTCCACATTTCAAAATAGCAGGCTTATGTGTGACTTGTGTATTAAACTGATATTTGATTTTTATAATACCTGTAAAATTAAAACCCAAATATTGATTTTCATCAATCTGGAGTTCTTTAACTTCATTATCAACAATTATGCTATACTTACCAACTAACACCTGATCTTTTTTCTTTTCCCCATTACCACATACTATTAAAGTCAAAATAAATAATAGAAATATTTCTCTAAACATTTTTACCATCCTTAAAATTTATTAACTCTTTAATTTCTGCAGTCTGTGTAATACCTTGCTGTAAATGTAAATTTATAATTAACTCTGCTAATAATCCTATAAATATCGCCTGTATTCCTCCACTAAAAAAGACTACCATAAGAAAAACCACAGGAGTGGCCTCCAGATGTTTTAAAATTAAAACTCTATAAGCTGTAATCAAAAAAAATACAAAACCTATTGCCAAAAATATTAAACCTATCCCACCAAATATATACGACGGTTTAAGCTTATACCCTTTTATAAAACTAATATTTAAAACATCAAGAATTACCTTAAATGTCCTGAATAAATTATACTTAGATTTTCCATATTTTCTCGGCCTATGTTCAACAGGAACTTCAATATATGAATTATTATTCCATATTGCAAGGGCTGCAATAAACCTATGTAGTTCTCCATATAAATTTATATTAGTAATTGCTTCCTTTTTAAATGCTTTTAAAGTACAACCAAAATCATGAATATTCATTCTTGTTATTTTTCTTATAATAAAATTAGCAATTTTAGACGGCAAAACCTTTGTAAAAAAAGGATCTTTTCTGTTCTGTCTCCAGCCCACAACTATATCATAACCTTCCTTAATTTTCTGGATAAAAATAGGGATATCCCGCGGATTATTCTGTAAATCAGAATCCAGAAAAACAATAATATCACCTCGTGAATATTTTATACCGATATTCATTGCTGCTGACTGACCAAAATTTCTAGTGAAAGATATAACCTTCACTTTCTCATTGCTTTTAGCAATTCCTTTTAATATTTGAAGGCTATTATCTGTACTCCCATCATTGACAAATATAATCTCATAATCTATTACTTCTTTATTTAACACATTGTATAGTTCATCATATAAAATAGGGAGATTATCTTCTTCATTATATACCGGGATAACTATTGATACTTCCATTGCACTTCCTATTTTTTAAATATAAATAAGTTAATAATAATGGTATAAAATTTATTAACAAATTAAAAAAATAACTTTTATATAATATAACATGTTTGATGAAATAATATATTACATTCTCAGGGCCATTCTTAAAAAGATAAGGGAAAACAAAATCAAAAATAGGATTGCTAATATTCTTGTCAAGATGAGGATCTGCTAATGCCCCACTTATATTGATTACTAATGTTATCACTATTATTCCCTTAATTAATAATGTCTTTTTTGTATTTGCTAAATACCATACTATGGGTATATAGAAAAAAACTAAAAATGGTGTTATATATCTCAAACCAAAGCAACTCCCTCCTTCCCAGTTTGGCATGAAATAAATAAATATAAAACCTAATAAAGAAGCTAATAAAAACAATAACGATAACGCTCTATCTTTTTTATACATCTTATAAATAGATATAGGATATAAAAATAAAACTGGCATATATATTAATATGCCTCTCCATAAACCAAATAACATATCAAATAATTTTTCCAAAGAAGGAACTGCAAAATAATGAAAACCATTATCAGTGCCAAACCATGTGGAAACACCTTTATGATCAAACCAGACATTATAATTATTTGGGAAAATAAATGGATTTCCAAAAATAATGAAATTCCTAATTAAAATTATTAATATAAACATAAAAACAAGCAAAGAAAAATATAAACATTCCTTCCGATTTTTTTTCATATATAAAAAAAGCAAGTAAGGTAGAATCAACATAACACTTTGATAATAAGTTATAATAGCAAAACCAGTAAAAATACCTGCCTTAATTCCATTATTTTTAAGAATTTGATATAAACTCAAAGTAAACCACAAAAGTGCAAAATTTTCCCCTACACCAATTGTTGAATAAGTAAAAATTAGTGAACCGAAAAATATAAAAAGAATATATTTTTTATCATTATCAGAAAAATTAAAAAACTCTTTTAATATTTTGAATATATAAAACATACTAATTGCTGTATAAAAACCGACAGAAAAAATCTGTACCAGCCAGGCAATAAAAATTTTAGAAAAACTTTCTGATGCAAATTTATTTACTATTCTAAAAAATAATGTATTAAATATTACATATTGTGGAATCATCATAATAGCACTACCGATTGGATTAACCGCCATATAGTGGCCATTATAATATGCTTTATCCTCTAAAAGAATATCTCTATAATCATCAATATATATTGTACCATGATTAACTATTGCCATTGTTGTGGCATATCTTTGAGTGAAATTTCCTGTTTGATAGCTTAATTCCGTATAAAATGCTGAAATAAAAAAGAAATAAAAAATTAATAATAAATTTTTCTTATACATTTTCTAACAATTCTCTTATTATTTCATTAATAGTTTTATTTGAAGTATCAATATATATATCAGCTATCTCCTTGTATAAATGATTCCTCTTATTTGCTAAATTTATTAAAGTTTCTTTGAGTTTTTCTTTATTTGCAAGCAATGGCCTATTATCAGAATTCCCCAACCTCTTAAAAAGCTCATCAATAGAACAATCCAGCCATATAACTATCCCATTATTTTTTAATAACAACCTATTATTTTTATCTAATACAATTCCGCCTCCTGTAGAAAGAATATATTCTTCATTTTCATTAATAATTTTTTCTAAAAATCCAGATTCAATCTTTCTAAAATAATCCTCCCCATATTTATTAAAAATTTTGGAGATAGATATACCATAATTATCTTCTATAACCTCATCAATATCTACAAAAGGAGCATTCATAATTTTACTTAATTTACTGCCTATTGTAGATTTACCTACCCCCATCATTCCAATAAGAATTAATCTCTTCCTGAAATTGCTTATATCTTTTAAGGATTTCAATCTTATTATCTCCTCCAAATTTTTCTAAAATAAAATCTAATAAAGGAATAGCAATTATATTTTCCAGTACTATTGAAGCTGCTTTTAAAGCACATACATCCGAACGTTCAGTACTTGCCAATACTTTTTCACCTGTTAAAATATTAAAAGTATACTTGGGTTTCATAAGAGTTGGTATGGGTTTCATTGCTGCTGATATTATAATTGGTTCGCCATTTGTCATGCCACCTTCTATACCACCGGCATTATTTGTTCCTCTTGTAATTTTTCCATTTTCTAAAAAAATTTCATCATGAACTTCAGAACCTTTCATATTTGCTACTTCCACACCAGCACCTATCTCTACAGATTTTATGGCTTGTAAACTCATAACATGCTGAGCCAAAATAGAATCAATCTTTCTTTCCCAATGAACATAAGAGCCAAGTCCAATTGGAACATTTGTTATTACAAGTTTAATTTTCCCGCCCAAAGTGTCTCCCTGCTGTCGGGTATGATTCACTAAATTATTTATTACTTCTTTTATCTCATTATCAATTATATTATGATATGGAGAATCTTTTATTAACAATAAATATTTTTCTTTTAACTCCTCTGTATCAATATCCGGTAGTTCAACACCACCAAATATTTTTATATACGAATAAATATTTATGCCAAAATTTTCCAGTATCTGTCTGCATATATTACCTATCGCTGTACGAATAGCCGTTTCTCTGGCACTTGATCTTTCTAAAACATATCTTGCATCATTAAAATTATATTTAATAATACCTGATAAATCTGCATGACCGGGACGCGGTTGTGTTACAGATTTTGTTTTTAATACTTTTTCAGGATTAATAATATCTTTCCAATTATCCCAATCCTTATTTTCTATAAAAAGAGCAATAGGACTGCCTATTGTTTTTTTGTCTATAATTCCTGATAAAATTTCTATTTTATCTTTTTCAATCTTCATCCTATTCCCGCGGCCAATACCCATCTGGCGTAGCTCTAATTCCTTATTAATTCTATCAATATCAATATCAAAACCTGAGGGAAGTCCTTCTATTATTGCTGTAAGACCTTTACCATGAGACTCTCCAGCTGTTATGTAAGATATTTTTCTCATTTTGCATCCTTTTTATTTTGCTGTTCATTTAATGTATAAAATCTTGTAGTCGGATATGCTAAATCTATATCCTTTTCTTTATCAAACCTTTTCAAAATTTCTTCCCATAATATTTCAGATGTACCTCTTCGTTGTTTGGGATCGCATAAATATCTCAAACTAAACTTAACACCATTATCAACAACGCTGGTATATACCTTCGGATCTAAAATATTAAAATGAATCATAAATCTTGCTGTTGTTTTTCTTATATATTTTCTAATTTTATCGTCTATTGGTGGCAATTTAGTATTTAAAATTTCTGTTAATATTTGCTTTGCTTTTTCCCAATTGCTCTCAAAAGTGATAACAACATTTATTTCATTCCATATATACTTAAGCCCCTGATAATAATTATATAACGGTTTAGTGTAAACATAATAATTAGGAATATGTACAAGACGTCCTGTACTTTGATCCGAATCAACCCAATTGCCAACTTCTATAAGAGTGAACATGAAAATCCTAATATCAACAACATCTCCTTTAATATCACCAACCTGAATTCTATCTCCCAACTCAAATGGTTTCCTAAGAATAATAAAAATCCACCCAAGTATACTAAGAAAAAAATCTTTAAATATTATAGCAAGCCCAGCTGAAAAAATACCAATAATAGTACTAATAGATTGAAGTTTTTTTAACCAAACTATACTTATAAAAAATGTAGTTATGAATACAATTAAATATGTTAATACTTTACTATAAAAATACCTATATTTTGTTTCATCTACCCTATTTATAATAAAATTTAATACTAATTTTCTAATTATATAAAAAACAATAATTATAATAAAACTATAAAAAATATTTTGAATTATTACTTTATTTATATGAGTTAGATTCTCTAAACTATCAAACATAACATATAAAAAAAGCCATACCCATTAAGGTATGGCTTAGGTTTTAGGTTCGGGGCCGACGAGACTCGAACTCGCGACCTCCGGCGTGACAGGCCGGCGTTCTAACCAAACTGAACTACGACCCCTAAAAGCTCTGCTATAATAACATTTTTTTTTTCTTTTGTCAAGTCTTTTTTCTTTTTTTCTCCAAAAATCACTTGATTTTTATATTTGTTTTCTTATCTATTTCTTATTCATTCTTTTTGAAAAGGGAGGATTCTATGAAAAAATCTTTGAGTATCACTACAAAGACATTTATCGGCATGATTTGCTTTGGTATAACTATGGGTTTAATATTTCCTTTTTATGCTCATCTTTTTACTGAATACAAGCCTGGAATGAAAATTTATTTTATTATTGGCTGTCTTATTGCTGGGATTAGTGTTGGAATTGCTGCTTTTTATATAACTAAATTCCTTATTTTAAATCAGATTAAGAATATAAGTTCCAATATGAAGAATCTTACAAATGGAGGTTTTGATATTAAAAATAGGTTTTTTGTTGATTCTGATGATGTAATAGGTGAGCTTTTCGGGAATTTCAATAAAATATTAGATTATCTTGAACAAATAGTAAATGAGATTAAAAATACTTCCGAAGGCTTGATTTATGTGGCAAAGGAAGTATCTATGGGAAGTGATAATGTTGCTTCTTCTTCACAAAAACACATTGTAAATGTTAAACAAATTTATAATTCAGTGAAAACAGTGCATAATATTATTGAAGAAAATGTTAATAATATAAAAGATGTAAATAAATTCGCTTCCGATGGTAAAACTTTAATAACTAATTG